>NZ_JBEONP010000047.1:0-40316 GCF_040544435.1 Undibacterium sp. GrIS 1.2 | reverse complement strand
TACCGTATAAAGCGGTGGCGCATGTGATGGCGGAGGCGCAACGACTGGGCGTCAATAAGATCGGTATGGTTGGTAATGAGCAGTTCTTGAAGTGATGCGTTAAAAATTGATCGAAAAATCACTTTGATGATAGCTTAAAGCTAGATCAAATAAAAAAGGCTCCAATTGGAGCCTTTTTTACGACTACTGATATGACTTTATGGCCTATCGCTAGCCTGGTAATATTATTTTGAAACTCGCTCTGCCTGTTCCGATCCAGCTTCGGGCGCGATACTGGTGATCTCTAATTTTTTGCAATGAGGACATGACTTGCCTGGCACATACCATGAGGAAAGCTGCTCTCGTGGTGTGACAACGGCTCGGCATGCGTAGCATTGTTCGGTGTCTGTCGCTTCTAACTGCGGGTTAAGTGCAGTTCTATAATCGAAGACAAAGCAGTCGCCGTGATAATGCGCGCCACCGACCTCTTCAAAATATTTCAAAATGCCACCTTCAAGCTGATAGACATTATCAAATCCTACATTTTGCATGTGAATGGCGGCTTTTTCGCAGCGAATTCCACCTGTGCAAAAGGTAACGACCGTCTTGTCGTTTAATGCATCGCGGTTTGCTTCAATCACCGCAGGGAATTCAGTAAATTTTGTAATACGATAATCAATCGTATTGTCGAAACTACCGACGTCTACTTCAAAGTCGTTGCGGGTATCAACCATTACGACGGTTTTGCCTTGATCGTCATGGCCTTGGTCTAGCCAGCGTTTAAGCGTCTGCGCATCCACCGCTGGAGCGCGACCAAGTTCTGGCTTAATCAGCGGCATGCGCATTGTGATGATTTCTGCTTTCAGCTTGATTAATAATTTGGTGAATGGCTGCGTCGCAGAGAGACTTTCTTTCGCCACAATATCGGCAAAGCGCGGATCGGTATGTAGCCATTCCATGTAGGCATCAATCTCATGGCGTAAGCCCGCCAGGAACATATTGATACCTTCTGGTGTCAATAAAACGGTACCTTTGAGCTTGAGCTCCTGGCATTTAGCGATAAATTCTGGACGTTTTTCAGCAGTATCGTTAAAGGTAATAAATTTATAAGCCGAGATGTTTACGTAAGGCAGGTCAGGCGAATTAGGACTTGCCAAGGTAGAAGTTGCAGACGACATGGAATAGTTTCAGTAAGTCATTGATTTGGCAGCATTATAAACTTTTCTGCTAGTGATTTTCCAGTTTTGCTCATTAAAACTAGAAAACCAAATCCCGATTTTGACTGCACAGAAATCGTTTTCCCTTCGCCAGCACGGTAAAATATCGGAATGACTACTGAACTAACTCTTCCCCAAGATTCAAGCCTTGCTATCGCTGCAACTGTTGACGCCGCTGCCGTGGTGGTTGCAACACCCGCTACAACATTAGCCCCAGCCTCAGCCTCATATCAAAACACTTTTCCTCAATTTGTACATTTGCGTTTGCATTCCGAATATTCGATTGTCGATGGCTTAGTGCGCATTGATGACGTGATTAAGGCGGCGGTTAAAGACAAGCAGCCTGCGTTAGCGATCACCGATTTAGCTAACTTGTTTGCGATGGTGAAGTTTTACAAAGGTGCTCGCAGTAAAGGGGTTAAGCCGATTGCAGGTTGCGATACATGGATCACGAATGATGCAGACCGGGATAAACCATCTCGCCTGTTGTTGCTGGTAAAAAATCGCAAAGGATATTTGCAGTTATGCGAGTTGTTAGCGCAAGCCTGGTTGAGCAATCAACATCGTGGCCGTGCAGAAATTCGCTTTGAATGGTTGCAGGCATTATTTGAAGCAGATCAGAAAACGGGTGAGCAACCAGGCTTAATCGTTTTATCCGGTGCTCATTTTGGCGATGTTGGTATTGCGATCGATAATGGTAATTTAGATGCAGCTGAGGCCAATGCTCAACGTTGGGCGACTATTTTCCCTAATCACTTTTATATTGAAATCCAACGTGCAGGGCAGCCGAATATGGAGGCGCATGTACGTCAAGCGCTTGCATTAGCAACTAAATTACGCTTGCCAGTCGTTGCTACTCATCCTATCCAGTTCATCAACAAAGAAGACTTTATTGCCCATGAGGCGCGTACCTGTATCGCAGAGGGCGATATGTTAGCCAATGGTCGTCGCGTGCGACGCTTTAATGATCAGCAATGCTTTAAAACGCAAGCTGAAATGGTCGAGTTATTTGCCGATCTGCCGGGGGCCTTACAGAATGCAGTTGAGATCGCCAAACGCTGTAATTTGACTTTGGAATTAGGTAAGCCAAAGTTGCCAGATTTCCCTACACCGGATGGCATGACGATTAATGATTTTTTGGTCGCAGAGGTTGAAAAAGGATTAGAGCTAAGACTGGCGCAACTTTATCCCGATGTGGAAAAGCGTGAACTACAAAGAGAGCGCTACGAATCGCGCCTTAAGTTTGAGACCGATACGATCATCAAGATGGGCTTTCCAGGTTACTTCTTGATTGTTGCTGACTTCATTCAATGGGCAAAAAATAATGGCGTACCAGTTGGCCCCGGTCGTGGATCAGGTGCTGGTTCATTGGTTGCGTATTCCTTGTTGATTACTGATCTGGATCCACTTGAATACAATTTGCTGTTCGAGCGTTTCTTGAATCCAGAACGGGTATCGATGCCCGATTTTGATATTGATTTTTGCCAAGAAGGGCGTGATCGCGTCATTCAATATGTTAAAGATCGCTATGGAAAAGAGGCGGTATCGCAGATCGCAACCTTCGGTACCATGGCCGCAAAAGGTGCAATCCGTGACGTTGGCCGCGTACTCGATTTTGGCTATATGTTTTGCGATGGTATCTCAAAATTGATTCCGTTTAAACCGGGCAAACAAGTCACTATTGCCGAGGCGATTATTGAAGAGCCAATGCTGGCCGAGCGGCAGGAAAACGAAGAAGAAGTCAAAACACTGCTCGATCTGGCACAACAAGTTGAAGGTATTACCCGCAATATTGGTATGCATGCCGGTGGTGTTTTAATCGCTCCTGGCAAGCTCACAGATTTTTGCCCTTTGTACACGCAAGGTGGCGATTCTGGTGTGGTTTCTCAATATGACAAAGATGATGTCGAAGCTGTTGGTCTAGTTAAGTTCGACTTTTTGGGTTTGACTACGCTGACGATTTTGGATCGTGCCGTTCGCTACATCAAAATGTTAGACCCAGCGATGGCCGATTTTGATCTGGCTAAATTGCCACTGAATGACAGACCGTCTTATGAGTTATTAACCAAAGCGAAAACTGTTGCCGTATTCCAGCTAGAAAGCCGTGGCATGCAAGGCATGTTAAAGGATGCGCGCCCGGATCGGTTTGAAGACATCATCGCTCTGGTCGCTTTATATCGTCCTGGTCCTATGGACCTTATCCCTGATTTTTGTAAACGTAAGCATGGTGAGAAGTTTGATTATCCTGATCCGCGTACCGAAGGCATTTTGTCCGAAACCTACGGCATCATGGTGTATCAAGAGCAGGTAATGCAGATGGCACAGGTGGTCGGTGGTTACTCACTCGGCGGCGCCGATTTGTTGCGTCGCGCGATGGGTAAAAAGAAAGCGGAAGAAATGGCGGAGCATCGTCAGATTTTCCGTGATGGTGCCGCTAAAGACGGTTTGCCGCAATCCAAAGCCGACGAGATTTTCGATTTGATGGAAAAGTTTGCCGGCTACGGATTTAACAAATCTCATGCTGCGGCTTACGCGTTGTTGTCTTATCACACGGCTTATCTCAAAGCACATCATCCTGCCGCGTTTATGGCAGCCAACTTGTCGCTGGCAATGGATGACACCGACAAGATTAAAATTTTGGTAGAAGATACGCTGGATGTCTGCAAACTGACTTTGCTGCCGCCGGATATTAACCAATCAGATTATCGCTTTATTCCTGTTGGTGAGCCGGGTAAAAAGGCAATGCAGATTCGCTACGGTCTGGGCGCCGTAAAAGGCTCAGGACAAAACGCGATTGAAAGTATTGTTGCCGCCCGCACTGCGGGCGGACCCTTTGTCAGTTTGTTTGACTTTGCCAAGCGTGTAGACAAACGCCAAGTGAATCGCCGCACGTTTGAATCATTGATACGCGCCGGTGCAATGGACAGTCTGGGCAAAGATCGTGCAGTTTTATTAGCGACCGTGCCGCTGGCGATGGAAGCTGCAGAACAGGCAGAAGCAGAGATTAACCAAGTGAGCTTATTTGGCGATCATGAAGATATGATCCCACCTCCGGAGTATGTGAAAGCGGAGCATTGGTCTGATAAGCAGCGCTTGATGGAAGAGAAATTAGCACTTGGCTTTTATCTGTCGGGTCATTTGTTTGATGCCTATGCACCGGAGGTTCGGCAGTTTATCAAAACCACTTTGTTGAAGTTAGAACCTTCACGTGATTTACGTTTGATTGGCGGTGTGATAGCTGCTTTGCGTACTCAGATGACACAACGCGGCAAGATACTAATCGTCACCTTAGACGATGGTACTGCTACCGTCGATGTAACGGTCTACAGCGAAATGCTGGACGAGTATAAAAACTTATTTAAAGAGGATGAATTCTTAGCCGTACTCGGCAAAGTATCCGAAGATAGATTCTCAGGCGGACTTAGAATCACTGCCGAAAAAATTATGGATATCGGCAGGGCGCGTGTTCAGTTTTCGCAAGGTTTACGTTTGTCATTAGATGCAGGTACTGACCTGAAGAAATTGCAAGACCTACTCAAGCCAAGTCTTAATCCAGAGGGTTGTCCAGTGTTGATACGCTATCAAAATAAAGATTCAAGTGCTGAATTATATTTATCTGATCAATGGCGCGTCAGTCCAGACGATCATTTGCGACAAAAATTAGGTGAGTGGTTATCGCCGGACAAAGTGCAGATTGAGTATGCCTGATCAATTATCTAAACTTGGTTTGGATCTGAGCAATAATCAAGTATCCCCGACGGGATCTTTTCGTTTGCTGCCGCAAGTGCCATCTCACATATTGGCCTACTTACCGTTGACTTTGTTTTTTCCAGTCGGTGTGATGTATGGCGGTGTTTTGCTGTTTTATATCGGCCTGATCGCCTCAGGTGGATTCGCGCAAAAGTGGCAGCGTATCCGCCAAAGTCCCATGTTGTGGCCGGTACTAACGCTAAGTGCTGTCAGTGTTTTGATTGCGTTGATACACGACAGACCAGATGGTGAGTTCTGGTCTGGCTTTTGGCATTATCAGACCTTTCTGTTTCTGTTTCCGTTTCTCAGTATTGGTGCCGGAATATGGCAAAAAAAAGCGCTGAAGATTTTTTTTGCTGGCGCGATTTACGCCGCTACTTTGTACTATTTAAATTTTTTACACTTATTGCCAAACAACACTTTATTCCGTAGTTATGTGGTGTACGAGGGGAATAAGTCCATCTTACTTGGCATCTTGCTGGCCATAGCTGCGGCTTGGATGTTGCACGAATTGTTCCTGAGAAAGAACCATCAGGTCATCAGAATCATCGTGCTAATTTATGTTGTGACCGCGTTGGTATTGCTGGCAAAGACCCGCACGGCAAGTTTAATTTTTGTACTGTTATGTGCATTGATGGCATGTCGTAATTTACGTTGCTCGTGGCGCAATGCGGCAGTGCTTGGATGTTTCTGCGCTGGGCTTGCCGGCGCCTGGCAATACGTACTCAGCTTGCCAACACCTAGCATTTGCGCTGTAAATGAGATGCGGCAAATCGGCCCGCTTCAGATATTGATCACTCGCGCTGAATGCACTATTCATCAAATTCATTCCTTTAGTGAGGGAAAGAATATTGGCGAAGATGGAATGCGCCTGGAGATTGATAAAATCACCACACAGATCATTATTGAGCAGCCATGGATCGGGCACGGAATCGCCAGTTGGATGCCGATTTACCAGCAGCGTGCTAAGGGCATGATGAGTGGCACAATGACGACTCCGCATAACGATTATCTGTTGTACTTTACCGAGCTTGGATTCGCAGGAGTAGTCGCGCTTTTGTATATTTGGTTTACGCAATTGCTGGTAGCGTATCGTATGCGCAGTTCGGCGTTACATCGTGAACGCGCTATGTTGCTGGCTATGTTGGTTATCACGATGATGGTTGGCGGTATGTTTAACGCCATCTTGCGCGACGGCGTATTTGGTATGGCGTTTATGATTTTACTGAGCATACCGCTGGCAGGTGTAGAACGTCGCTCTATGAATAAAGATGCAGACGTTGAAGAATATAACGATCCATCGCATATTAAAACTAATTAAAAAAACGAAAAAGGATTGTCCAATAAATATGCGCCTCCCAGCAATAAAATGCTCTGTAAGCCTTATAAGATCTGGACAATGAAAAATATAGACAATGGCATTATTTAATAAACAGACAGTACAAATTTCCCAACGCTTGTGGACTTCCATGCATGAGCATAGAAATATGTTGTGGGTAACGGCGCTTACCATGCTCTTGACGGCGTTGACCGAGGCAATGTTCCCACGGGTCTTTGGTTACTTGTTGGATCATGGTTTTAAAGGTGAGAAAACTAATCTGGCACTCTGGAAAATTCCTGCCGCCATTGTTGGTATTTTTATTTTGCGCGGACTGTGTACCTTTACCACCAGCTATCTCATGTCATGGATTGCAGCTAGTCAGTTAAACGATTTACGCGCCCAAGTTTTTGCCCGAATTTTAAATGTCCCGATTAATTTTTATCAAACAGAATCCAGCGGACGCGTGATTAATACCATCATGTTTGAGGCGCAGCAAATCGTAGAAATGGTCAAAGTATCGATCACGACTTTATTCCGTGATTCATTTACTGTCGCGGTATTGTTCATCTATTTGCTGTGGATTAATTGGAAATTGACTTTGGTTACTTTGATCCTGATTCCTGCAATGGCCTTGCTGATACGCAGGGTCAGTAAGCGACTGCGCAAGCTCAATCATGATCAGTTAGAAGTCAATGGCGAGCTGACGCAGGTCATTGAGGAAACCACTCGCGCTAGCCAGGTGATCCGTATTTTTGGTGGGCAAAAATATGAGCAACAGCGCTTCGATCTAAAGAATGAAAAGCTGCGTGGCTATGCGATGAAAACCACGATTGCGGTCGCATCAACCACGCCAATTACTCAGATTCTTGCGGCTTGTGCAGTCTCCGTAGTTGTCATGTTGGCGGTTGTGCAAAATAAAACTTCAGTGGGTAATTTCGTTGAATTTATTATGGCGATGATGCTGTTATTAGCACCCTTAAAAAGACTAGCTGATCTTAACGGCCCCTTACAACGTGGCATGGCCGCAGCAGAATCTGTGTTCTCCATGATAGACGCAGCGCCAGAAAATGATAGCCCTAGCGCCACTGCATTAACTGCCAGAGCTCAAGGCAAGCTGGAGTTTATTAACACTAGCTTTAGCTATCCAGGCCAAGAGCAAATCGCATTGAAAAATATCAATCTCAGCATCCAGCCTGGAGAGACCTTGGCCTTGGTGGGTATGTCTGGCGGTGGCAAGACCTCGCTGGTGAATTTGGTGCCGCGGTTTTATCAGGCAACTGGCGGAGATATTTTATTGGATGGCGTTTCGCTCAACCATATTTCACTCACTAGTTTGCGCGCTCAAATCGCAATGGTCAGCCAAAGTGTGGTCTTGTTTGATGATACGGTTGCTGCCAATATTGCCTATGGCGATGCGCAGCCAGACAGGGCTCGGATTGCTGCTGCTGTGACTGCGGCACATATGGATGATGTTGTGCAGGAATTGCCTGAGGGCCTGCAAACCATGATTGGTGACAACGGTAGCCGTTTATCCGGCGGTCAGCGTCAACGCTTAGCAATTGCCCGGGCGATCTATAAAGATGCGCCGATTCTGATTTTGGATGAGGCAACTTCAGCCTTGGATTCTGAGTCCGAACGCGCGGTGCAATCGGCATTGGACGAGCTGATGCAAGGCAGAACGACTTTAGTGATTGCACATCGTTTATCTACGATAGAACGCGCCAGCCGGATTGCCGTGTTAGTCGACGGTAGTATCAGCGAGATAGGGACACACGCAGAGCTGCAGGCAAAAGACGGTGTGTACGCTAATTTATATCGCCTGCAGTTCACGGCATCAGCATAAGTCTCAATATGAACGCAGAACCAATCAGCAAGGCACGCATCTTAGTCATCGCCCCAAACTGGATTGGTGATGCAGTCATGGCGCAGCCTTTGTTGCAGCTCTTAAAACAACGCTACCCACAGCATGCGATTGATGTACTGGCAGCGGCTTGGGTTGCGCCCGTATTGCGCGCCATGCCGGAAGTCGATAACGTGCTGGAGACACCGTTCAAACATGGCTCTTTGCAATTGCGTGAGCGCTGGCGCTATGCCCGACAATTACGTCAGCGAGCTTATGTTGCTGCCTATATTTTGCCGAATACCTTGAAGTTTGCTTTAATCCCCTGGCTGGCCGGTATTCCGAAACGGATCGGCTATAAAGGAGAGAGTCGCTACGGACTGATCAATGTTATGCATCATGACGATCCGCTTGCCGCGCGCGCGATGGTACCGTTTTATGCCGCATTAGCCAGTGCGCCAGCGAGTACAGTAGTCACAACGATTCCACGTCCAAGCTTGTCGGTTGCACCTGCGCAAATTGCCAAGGTGTTAGAGCAGCTTGGCTTGTTGGTAGAAAAGCCGGTGATCGCTCTCGCACCGGGGGCAGAATTTGGCAATGCAAAACGCTGGCCTACCAGCCATTTTGCACAGTTGGCAATACAGATTTTACAGATGCGGCCAGATACCCAAATCGTTTTGCTAGGTTCACCCAAAGATCAGGCGGTGTGTGAAGAAATTCGCCAGCTTTGCCCACAAGCCCATCATCTGGCAGGCAAGACCAGTCTGGATCAAGCTATTGCGCTGATCGCCAGCGCCGCTACGATCGTCAGTAATGACTCGGGCCTGCTGCATATCGCCTCGGCATTAAATCGTCCTGTGATCGCCTTATACGGGCCTACGGACCCTGACCATGCGCCGCCATTTTCAGATATCGCTTATTCACTGTCCTTGCGCTTAAGCTGCTCGCCATGTAAACAGCGTGAGTGTCCGTTAGGCCATCAAAATTGTATGCAGCAATTAAGCAGTGATAGCGTCTGGAAGATCGTAGAGCAGATAGAGCAAGCTTGATATTGCAGTCTCTGATCCCTAGCCGGGTTTATTTTCCGAACCCGGTTTGAGAGACAATCTTCGTGGTGGATAAAATAAATACTTTAGTGATGAGAACGCTGATTGCTTACTCAAGCGATCAATCAGGATTGGTATCGCAACACCGGCAAGGCAGCCAAGCAGCAAATGTACCGCTAGATTATTCACTCCCAATAATTTGCTTAGCACTATCCGCAGGCCGCTTGCCACCAGCACATGCATCAGATAAATCGTCATGGAGCATGAACCAATTAATGACAGCAAAGCTAGCCATGGTGGTAAGCCAGCCTGTGCCGTAGGTTGCGATAATTGGGCTAGAAAAACAGCAATGCTACAAATGAAGACGATAGAAATCACCGCCAGTAACAGACTCAGTAGACCTTGGTGCAGATAGGTGAAACCTAACCCTTGATGAAAGCCCCATTGTGCCGCCACAAATGCGCACCCACTTGTGGTCAGCCATAGCATAGGCCGTTTGGTGATGACTTCAGCAAGCTGTTCGGATTGTATGCCCAGTACAAAAAATACAAAGTAAGCCATAAGATAATCAATGGGGAAGGGCGCAGCAATGCTGCCGTTGCCATTCTCAATGTACAGCGCAGAAGCAATAAGCAATACCAAGGCCAAGGGACGCAACTTGGATGACGCTACATTCAACTGAAGAAAACGATGCAGTAAGGTCGCTAATATAAATACCAAAAACAGTACATATAAAAACCAAAAGTGCGCACGAGGCATCCAGAATAAAGCCAGCACTTCTGCAATACTGACTTTGCCATTCGTGTACTTAGATAAAAATACTGCGACCATGCCTTGCAGCAGAGACCAAACTACGTAAGGATAGGCAATGGTTTCCAGCTTACCAATGAGCAGATTTTTAGCGCCATATTTTTGGAATGAGGCATTAAAAAATAGACCCGATAAAAAGAAAAACAATGGCATGTGAAAGCTATAAATCACACTATCGATCAATGAGTAGGTCGTTTGATCAAAAGGGATTCCGGCATTCCAGACACCGCGGGCAACATGACCATACACCACCAGTAAAATGCCGATGGCTTTAGCATAGTCAACCCAGATAGCTCGATTTGTCATAGGTGATGTTGTCGGCAGATTTTTTATTGAATATCAGACGTCCAATCATTCTGAGGCTTACAAGCCTAAAATGCGCCAGAGGCCGCAGAATGATTGGACGTTCTAAGTTTAGAAGTTCCCTTTTATATTCTTTAGTTCAGTAAGGTGCGCCATGCGCGACGCTTCACTTAAGCAACGTCATTTCTAGCGCAAATTATTTCCTCTGCTTGATTGGTGTGCATGGCGCATCCTGCTGGCTACTAACTGGCAGAAACCTTTACATCAAAATAATATCGTACTGTTCTTGCGGGAATACGCTTTCTACTTGCAGCGATATCGGCTTACCGATGAAGTCTCCTAACATAGCTAAATGCTGCGACTCTTCTTCCAAAAACATATCGACTACGACTTGCGACGCCATCACGCGGAATTCTCGCGGGTTGAATTGTTTGGCTTCACGCAGCAGTTCGCGCAGGATTTCGTAGCAGATGGTGCGTGCAGTTTTGACTTGACCTTTGCCGCTACAGGCTGGGCAAGGTTCACACAAAATGTGTGCCAGTGATTCTCGCGTGCGTTTGCGGGTTACTTCCACTAAGCCCAAGGCCGAGAAGTTGGATACCGATAATTTGGTACGGTCGCGGGATAAGGCTTTGTTCAATTCTGCCAGTACGGCGGTTTTATGTTCCTCATTCTCCATATCAATAATATCGAGAATGATGATGCCACCCAGATTGCGTAAGCGTAGCTGGCGGGCAATTGCGTGCGCCGCTTCCAGATTGGTTTTGAAGATGGTGTCATCAAAGTTACGACCAGCGACAAAGCTCCCAGTATTGACGTCGATGGTGGTCATGGCCTCGGTCTGATCGATGATCAGATAACCACCCGATTTAAGATCGACCCGGCGTCCTAATGCACGCTGAATTTCTTCCTCTACGCCATACAAATCAAACAGTGGACGCTCGCCCGTGTAGTGCTGTAGTTTAGGTAAAACAGAGGGCGTGTAGGTGGTGCCAAATTCATGCAGCATCACGTAATTTTCACGCGAGTCAATCTGTATCGTGGCGGTTTCTTCGTTGACGAAGTCACGTAATACGCGCTGCGCCAGATTTAAATCTTGATGTAATAAGGTGGCTGGCGGTTGGGTCTTTGCCATTTGCGTAATGTTAGCCCAGGTGCGACGCAAATATTCGACGTCGGCTTTCAGATCCTGATCCGAGGCATCTTCTGCCATGGTGCGTACGATGAAGCCACCTTTTTCGCCCGGCTGCTGCAAGCTTAATACCTTGGCGCGCAGAGCTTCGCGCTCGGCTTCGTTTTCTATTCTTTGTGAAATGCCGATATGGGAATCTTGCGGCAGATATACCAGCATGCGGCCAGCGATAGAGATTTGGGTAGAGAGTCTGGCACCCTTGGTACCGATAGGATCTTTAATCACTTGTACTGTCACGGATTGACCGTCATACAGCAATTTTTCTATCGGTGTCAGCGCGTTATTGCCACTCTCTTGTGAGCGTGCATCCCAGATATCGGCGACATGTAAAAATGCGGCACGCTCTAAACCAATGTCGATAAACGCAGATTGCATACCGGGTAACACGCGGACCACTTTGCCGAGGTAAACATTGCCAACCAGACCGCGGGACAGGGTGCGTTCGATATGAAGTTCTTGCACCGCACCCTGAAAAATCAGGGCAACACGAGTTTCTTGTGGGGTGATGTTGATGAGGAGATTTTCGCTCATAATTTAATAAAATATTCGATACAATAAATAAGCAATTAGGGGATGTGAATACCAGCTTGACGTAGCAGCGTGGTGGTCTCAAATAAGGGCAGTCCCATGATGCCAGAATAACTGCCGCTGATGTGGGAAATAAAGCGCGCCGCAGCACCTTGGATGCCATACCCGCCCGCTTTGTCGTAGGGTTCTGCGGTGATGCAATAGGCCAGAATTTGTTCTTCGCTTATATCTGAAAAAGTTACTTCAGAGCGCTGTGTTATGTGCCAGTGTTCATGCCCATGCCCATGCATGCCAACTACCGCAAGGCTAGTCAACACCGCATGAGTTTGACCCGATAAAGCACGTAACATGTCGCAGGCTTCAGCCTGATCTGCGGGCTTGCCAAGAATACGGTCATGGATGACCACGGTTGTATCTGCCGCCAATACCGGACGCGGCGCTAATTTGCGCTGTTGCATGATGCTCCAGGCGACTTGGGCTTTTTCCTGGGTCACGCGTTTAACGTAATCCATGGGCAATTCGCCAGGCAAGACGATTTCAGTGACATCGGGACCGCGTGGCGCGGTATCACGTAATAAGAGCAGATCAAAATCGATACCAACCTGGCGCAGTAACTTACGACGGCGCGGACTTTTGGAGGCAAGATAGATTTTGTTGTCGGTGATGGCCATAGGGTGTCCTTTTATCTTGTCAGACCCGATGGTAAGGATGATTTTGCGTAATCGACCAGGCACGGTACAACTGCTCGGCTAATAGTACGCGCACCATGCCATGCGGCAATGTCAGGCTAGAAATGCGGATCAGCATATCGGCTTTCGCTTTAAATTCTGCATCCAGACCGTCTGCACCACCAATCACAAAAGCTACATCACCACCGGCTTGTTGCCATTGCGTGAGTTGCTGCGACAGGCCGACGCTGCTTAGATCTTTGCCGCGCTCATCGAGTGCAATGATGCGTGTATTTTTGGGGAGCACAGCTTCAATTTTAGCGCGTTCTAAGGCCATGACGGTCTCGGCGGTTTTGCTGCCGGAGCGCTCGACAGGTTTGATTTCTTTCAGCACGATACGACAATCGGCAGGCATGCGCTTGCTGTATTCGTTAAAACCCGTCTCTATCCAGGCAGGCATTTTGTGACCGACGGCGGCGATGATGAGTTGCATATAATTGATAAAAAATGGCGTGGTAATTAAACCAAAAGAAATAAAAATGAGTTTAGCTGAAAATATACTCCTAGTAAGTATATTTTAATTGTCCATAAATTCCATGGTCAATGGTGCATATTTATATAAAATAATGGGGAGTATATTCATATTCCTCAATATCACATCGTGACACAGCCAGCATCGTCAGGATGCCATGATTTTTAGCCAGCACAAAAAAATTGGCTCCTGTTATGTACAGGAGCCAATCAGGAGTCACTTAAAAGTCACTGAGTTGAGGCACTTATCAGCACCGCACTAACAAAGATTTACTCAGCAGTTTTACGGCGGGTCGTCGCTTTTTTATCAGCGGCTTTTTTAGCAGAAGCAACCGATGTTTTAGTTGACGCGACTTTTACGCGCGCACCACTTGGTGTTTTTGGAGCACGTTTTTTTGGTGCTGCATCAGTTGCTGCTGCACCGGTGGCAGTTTTACGCGTTGCTGGTTTACGTGTTGGTTTCAGTGTTGATGTAGCGGCCATATCATCCGTCGCTGCTTTGGTGGCACGCGGTTTGCGGGCTGGCTTTTTAGGCTCGTCATCCAAGGTAGTCTGACTTGCCATCATGTCGTGCGTTACTTCGACGGGTGCCGCTTTGCTACGGCTGCGTTTAGGTTTGTCTTCTTCTTCAACCGATGCCGTCGCTAGTTTGGTGCTGCGTTTTGCCGCGCCAAATTTAATTTCTTTATCGCCCCATAACTCTTCCAGACGGTAGTAAGCACGGATCGCGGGTTGCATGATGTGAACGATCAGATCGCCCAGATCGACCAGTACCCACTCACCAGTTCCTTCGCCTTCCATACTGACGACGGTGCCGCCGTTTTCTTTAACTTTGTCGCGTACCGATGCCGCTAAGGCTTTGGTCTGGCGATTTGAAGTACCTGATGCGATTACAACGCGATCGAACAGGCTGGTCAGATGCATCGTGTCGAATAGTTGAATGTCTTGTGCCTTGACGTCTTCCAGAGCGTCAATGACGAGGGCTTGTAGTTTTTTGATATCCATTATTTTTTCGTATTTTCGTATAAATGATGTTGTTGTATGTAGTCTAGCACCTTAATTGGGACTAACCTCGGAACCAACCGCGAGACTAACCCCGAGACCAAGGTGCTTGCTGCGCCACGCTCCAGTTCTTCTCGAATCTGGGTAGCTGAAATATCCACTTGCAGATCATCTGCCAGATAGGTCAGCCCAGCGGGGGTGGTGCGAATCTGTTCGGGTGTCGCCGCTGCTTGCCTGAACTTGCTTAGTACTTGATTGACTACTTGATTAACTTGCTGTGTTTCTGTATCGGTATTTATATCTGTATCTTTCTGCTGTGCTTCCTTTGCTGCTGCCTGTGGCAAGTTTGTTTGATCCAGTTGGAAGCCGGGTCGTGAGGCCGCGCAGATATGCGCCAGATCAAACAAGTATTGCCATTGGTGCCAGCTAGACAAATTCTGCAACTGGTCGGCACCGATTAAAAAAACGATTGAAGTAGTATCACCGTACTCTGCGCGCAAATGCCGCAAGGTATCGATGGTGTAATTAGTTTGCTGTCGTTCTGCCGCTAGGATTTCCTGACGATCAATCACCACCGGACAATTAACTTGGTCTGCAAACGCCAGTTCCAACATCGCACATCGCTGCGCGGCATTGGCAGTTAAGCCATTTTTTTGCCAGGGATTTCCGGTTGGGATAATCCTTAACTCTTGTGGCTGTAATAAATCCACGAAACGTCGGGCCAGTGCCACATGCCCAAGATGCACCGGATCAAAACTACCGCCCAATACCACAACACATTTCACGTGAGTCTGTTCACTGAGCATATCCGATGAATCTGGGGCTGAATCCAAATTCACATTCATTTAAACCCAGTCCCTATGCGGCAAAAAGTCTCTTACCAGCGCGGCTTCAGGACTGTTGTCTTCTGGTTGCCAGTCGTAACGCCATTTGACGATCGGTGGCATGGACATCAGTATCGATTCAGTACGGCCACCCGATTGCAGTCCAAATAGAGTGCCGCGATCAAACACCAGGTTAAATTCGACATAGCGACCACGGCGGTAAGCCTGAAAGTCACGCTCGCGTTCACCATAGGACATATCCTTGCGCTTTTCAAGGATGGCGCTATACGCGGGCACGAAGGCGTTACCTACCTCTTGTGTCATCGCAAAGCTGCTGGCGAAATCAAGCTGGTTAAAATCATCAAAGAAAATACCACCGACGCCGCGTGCTTCTTTGCGATGCTTGAGGTAAAAGTACTCGTCACACCAATTCTTAAAACGCGGATGCAAGTCAGCGCCAAACGGACTTACAGCATTTTTGCAGCTTTGGTGAAAATGCTGTGCATCTTCGATAAAACCATAATACGGCGTTAAATCCATGCCGCCGCCAAACCACCAGACGTCAGGCTGACCTTCGGCATAAGTGGTAAAAAAGCGCACGTTCATATGTACCGTCGGTGCATAAGGATTACGCGGATGCATGACCAAGGACACGCCCATCGCTTCCCATCTACGACCTGCCAGTTCTGGCCGGTGCGCTGCCGCAGAGGGCGGTAAATTGCTACCCATTACATGTGAGAAATTCACCCCGCCGCGCTCAAAGACATCGCCTTCTTCAATCACGCGTGAGATACCGCCGCCACCTTCTGGTCTGTCCCAGCTATCAGTCATGAACTGCTTGCCATCAATCTGCTGCATTGCTGCCACGATACGTGTTTGCAGATCAAGCAGATAAGTTTTTACGGCGCTGGAATCAGTCATGCGTTTGGTTTATCTCGTGATTAATGTTTTTTATTCATAGCGCGCCAGCCGATATCACGACGATATTGTGCGCCATTGAAATGAATTTTTTCGACTACTTCATAAGCATGTTTTTGCGCTAGCTTGACCGTATCACCCAAACCAACGACGCAGAGAACGCGGCCACCTGTCGCTGTCAGCTTGCCATCGGCCAACGCAGTTCCCGCATGAAAAGTTACACTCTCTGGCGTCTCTGGAGGTATACCTGTAATCACATCACCTTTACGCGGTGCGTCTGGATAGCCTGCCGCTGCCATTACCACGCCCATTGCCGTGCGTCTGTCCCATTCCAGTTCTACTGTATCTAGTGTGCCGTTGACCGCGTGCTCCATGACATGCACCAGATCGGTTTTCAGTCGCGCCATAATTGGCTGCGTTTCAGGATCACCCATGCGACAGTTAAATTCCAGTGTCTTAGGATTGCCGTGATCATCAATCATCAAACCTGCATAAAGAAAGCCAGTGAAAACAATGCCGTCTTTAGCCATGCCTTGTACTGTCGGGACAATGATCTCGCGCATGACACGGGCGTGCAATTGCGGTGTCACGATAGGCGCAGGGGAGTACGCACCCATGCCGCCAGTATTCGGCCCTTCATCATTGTCCAGTAAACGTTTGTGATCCTGACTCGTCGCTAATGGCAAAATATTTTTGCCATCAACCATCACGATGAAACTCGCTTCTTCTCCCGCCAAAAATTCTTCAATCACGACACGGGCGCCAGCGTCGCCTAGTTTGTTGTCGGACAACATCATGTCGACAGCACCATGCGCTTCTTCCAGACTCATCGCGACGACGACGCCTTTACCAGCAGACAGTCCGTCGGCTTTGATGACGATTGGCGCACCTTTTTGTGCGATATATTCATGCGCCGCAGCCAGGTCAGAAAAGGTTTTGTATTCTGCAGTCGGGATGGCATGACGTTGCATAAAGGATTTTGCAAAATCCTTAGAGCTTTCCAATTGTGCTGCTTCTTTACTCGGGCCAAAAATCTTTAGACCGCGTTCACGGAATACATTGACGATACCTGCTGCCAACGGCACTTCCGGACCAACTACGGTCAAACTGATTTGCTCTTTTTCGACAAAATCAGCCAAGGCAACGGAATCGGTTAAAGCGATATTTTTCAGGCGGGAATCCTGCACTGTCCCGCCATTACCCGGAGCGACAAAGATTGTTTGCACACGCTCGGATTGGGCGAGTTTCCACGCCAATGCATGTTCACGACCACCTGAGCCTACGACGAGAATTTTCATATCAGTTTTCTATTTAATATTCTGGATTGAATCCAGAATTAGTTTTCGAACTTAGTCTTCAAAGCTATTTTTCGAAATTACTCTTCAATAATGGCATTGGTGAACACTTCTTGCACATCATCCAGATTTTCTAACGCATCCAATAATTTTTGCATTTTGATCGCGTCATCGCCAGCAAAAATGGTCTCTGTGCCCGGCTTCATAATCACCTCTGCGACCTCGGGTACAAAGCCTGATTTTTCTAAACTATCTTTAATGCCGGACATATCGTAAGGCTGGCACAACACTTCAATACCGCCTTCGTCATCGGTCATCACATCATCCGCACCAGCTTCTAAAGCGGCTTCCATCAAAGCATCTTCATTAGTGCCAGGTGCAAATAACATTTGTCCACAATGCGTGAATAAAAATGCGACCGAACCTTCAGTTCCCATGTTGCCGCCAAATTTACTGAAAGCATGGCGTACTTCAGCTACGGTACGTACTTTGTTATCGGTCATACAGTCAACAATGATCGCTGCACCCCCAATGCCATAGCCCTCGTACCGGATTTCTTCGTAATTTGCGCCTTCCAATGTGCCGCTGCCGCGTTGAATCGCGCGCGTGACATTCTCTTTCGGCATATTGGCATCAGCTGCTTTGTCTACCGCGAGACGTAAGCGTGGGTTGGAGGCGATGTCTTCGCCGCCCATGCGCGATGCAACCGTAATTTCTTTGATTAAGCGCGTCCAGACTTTGCCGCGTTTTGCGTCAGTGGCCGCTTTTTTGTGCTTAATATTGGCCCATTTACTATGTCCTGCCATGATTGCTCTCTCTTGAATTGGCAATTGTTTACCAAATGCTGAGAAAATTCGCTCAGCTGTGGTTCTATAATGAAGTCCGGCATTTTAACATAGTGATTTTATTCAAATCCCCCTATAGAACGACCTAAATCATGTCCAAACCACTGCTGATCGCAAAAACATCGTCGCAAGAGCTGTATTTATTGTCTGATTGGGCGAATCGCCACGGCTGTATTACCGGTGCCACGGGTACTGGCAAGACGGTGACCTTGCAAGTAATGGCACAGGCCTTTTCCAGTATTGGCGTACCTGTGTTCATGGCAGACGTTAAAGGGGATCTGTCCGGCATGGCAAATCCCGGTCAAATCAGTCCGAAGATGCAGCAACGGTGTGAACAGATCGGCGCTGATATCCCAGTCTGGCAAGCATGTCCTGTCACTTTTTGGGATGTGTTTGGTAAACAAGGGCATCCAGTGCGCGCCACAATTTCTGATCTGGGGCCGCTGATGCTGGGACGCATGCTGAATCTGAACGAAACCCAAGAAGGCGTATTACAACTCGCCTTTAAAATTGCTGACGACAATGGCTTGTTGCTGCTCGATACCAAAGACCTGCGCGCAATGTTGCAGCATCTGGGCGATAACGCCAGCGAGTTTCAGACCGAATACGGCAATATTTCTGCTGCCAGCATAGGTGCGATACAACGCGGCTTACTGGCGATTTCTGAGCAGGGCGGTGAGCAATTCTTTGGCGAACCGATGTTGAATCTGGACGATATGCTGCAAACCGATGCCAGCGGTAAAGGCATTATTAATATTCTGGCGGCGGACCAATTACTTCAATCACCGCGTTTGTATTCGACTTTCTTGCTATGGATGCTATCTGAGTTGTATGAACATTTGCCAGAAGTCGGGGATTTGGATCAGCCAAAGATGGTGTTCTTTTTCGATGAAGCACATTTACTGTTCGACGAAGCTCCCAAAGTTTTACTGCAAAAAATTGAGCAGGTCGTACACTTAATTCGCTCTAAAGGTGTCGGCGTGTATTTTGTCACGCAAAATCCGCTCGATATTCCCGATACGGTGTTAGGACAACTCGGCAATCGCGTCCAGCAGGCTTTACGCGCATATACTCCACGCGATCAGAAAGCAGTGCAGGCAGCGGCAGAAACTTTCCGTCCTAATCCTGATTTGAATACCGCGCAAGTCATCGGTGAACTCGGTGTTGGCGAGGCGCTGATTTCTTTCCTTGATGAAAAAGGTAGACCGAATATCGTACAGCGTGGATTTGTATTGCCGCCAGCGTCCCAGATCGGTCCCATTTCGGTAGAAGAGCGTCAACAGATCATCGCTAGTTCGATTGTTGCAGGCGTATATGAAAAGACCATAGACCGTGATTCTGCTTATGAAAAACTCAAAGGCAGAGTCGCCAATACTCAAGCGCAGAGTGCACCATCCTCTGGTAATTCTGGCGGTATGAGTGATGGCTGGGGCAACTCTGGCGGCAATGTTGGTACCAGTGCGTCAACTCGCCCGACGCAAGATTCTGCACCAGGTATACCTTCACAAAGACAAGCGCCAACTCAGCAGCAGCCCCAAGAAGAGGGCGGCATTGGAGACACGCTGAAAAGCGTGTTTGGTAATTTGCTGGGAGGTAGCAGTGGAATACGCCGTCGTGATAACGTCGCAGAGACGATGGTCAAATCAGCCGTGCGGACGATAGGATCACAGGTCGGGCGTGAGATTATTCGCGGTGTGTTGGGTTCTATTTTGAAGAAAAAATAAATAAACTTTGATGATATCGTACTGCTGAATTTTGAATGTTCGATATCTAGCAATTAGTCATCGAAAAAACCGTATTGAAGTTAGTATTTCAATACGGCTTTTCTTTATGCAGCGTTCAAAATCGCAGCATGAAACCGCAAATGATCTTCAATAAAACTAGTGATGAAGTAGTAGCCATGGTCATAGCCTGCATGACGTCGCAGGGTTAATGGCTGGTTTGCCATTTTGCACGCCATTTCAAACTCTTCTGGCAGTAATTGCTCGGCCAAAAATTTGTCACTTAAGCCCTGATCAATCAATATGCCATTTGGAAACGGCGTATCAGTATTCGCCATCAAGATCGATGCATCGTAATCCAGCCAGTGACTTTGATCCGATCCTAAATAACCGCGAAATGCTTTTTGACCCCACGGACATTTAGTCGGCGCTGCTATCGGTGCAAAGGCAGAGACCGAGCGGTAGATGTCACGGTTGCGCAAGGCTAGCGTCAGCGCACCGTGACCGCCCATGGAGTGACCAAAGATGCCGATACGATCTTCACGTGCAGTAAAATTGTTCAGTACTTTTTGGCGTAACTCATGTACTACGTAAGAATACATGCGGTAATGTTTTTCCCACGGTAGTTCTATGGCATCCAGATAAAATCCTGCTGCTAAACCAAAATCCCAGCTTTCGCTTTCGCCTGGCACATCCGCTCCGCGCGGGCTGGTATCTGGTGCGACTAACATGATGCCGAGTTCCGCCGCCAGTCTTTGCGCACCAGCTTTGATCATGAAGGTTTCTTCATTACAGGTCAGTCCTGCCAGATAGAACAAGACAGGGACTGCGCGCTGTTTGGCTTGCGGTGGCTGGAATACCGAAAACCGCATAGGCAATCCGATCTCACTCGACTCATGTCGATAAAAACCTTGCACGCCACCGTAGCAGGCGTGCTCGCTGATTGTTTCTAATGCGGTCGCGGTCATCTTGACTCCTGTTTCAGTTCACTTAAATTAGTTAGCTCAGAATTCAACAACGGAGCGAATCGACTCTCCGCTCTTCATTAAGTCAAAGCCTTCGTTGATGCGTTCTAATGGCAGTTTGTGCGTGATCAGATCATCGATGTTGAGCTTGCCTTCCATGTACCAGTCTACGATTTTTGGTACGTCGGTGCGGCCACGGGCACCACCGAAAGCCGAGCCTTTCCAGACCCGGCCAGTGACCAGCTGGAATGGGCGTGTACTGATTTCTTGTCCCGCTGCGGCAACGCCGATGATGATCGATTGACCCCAGCCCTTGTGACTGGATTCCAGTGACTGACGCATCGTCGTGGTGTTGCCAATACATTCGAAGCTATAGTCTGAGCCGCCATCGGTCAGGCCGATAATTGCATCCACGACGTTACCGACTTCGGTCGGATTGACGAAGTGTGTCATACCGAATTTGCGCGCCATGGCTTCACGAGCCGGATTGATATCAACGCCAATAATTTTATTTGCTCCCACCATGCGCGCCGCCTGAATCACGTTGAGTCCGATGCCGCCGAGACCAAACACGACCACGTTGGCACCCGCTTCGACTTTAGCCGTGAACAACACAGCGCCGACGCCGGTAGTGACGCCGCAACCGATGTAGCAGACTTTGTCGAAAGGCGCATCTTCACGAATTTTTGCGAGAGCGATTTCTGGCACTACGATGTAATTGGAGAAAGTCGATGTACCCATGTAGTGATATAGCGGCTTGCCATCTAATGAGAAACGGCTAGTCGCATCTGGCATCAGACCGCGACCTTGGGTGCTGCGGATTGCCTGACAGAGATTGGTTTTTTGTGAGAGGCAAAATTTACATTCACGGCACTCAGGCGTATAGAGCGGGATCACATGATCATCTTTTTTCAAACTCTTAACGCCGGGGCCGACATCGACCACGACGCCTGCGCCTTCATGCCCAAGAATCGCCGGGAAAATACCTTCAGGATCAGCGCCAGACAAGGTGTAGTAATCGGTGTGGCAAATGCCAGTGGCTTTGATTTCGACTAAGACTTCACCGGCTCTGGGGCCGCCCAGTTCAACTTCTTCAATCGTCAGTGGTTTGCCGGCTTGCCATGCGACTGCTGCTTTGGTTTTCATGTCTGTCCTTTGTCGTGATAGGAGGTAGGGTGAACTGTAATAAGTAGAACTGTAATGTGTAAACCCGTAATGGGTAGATCCGTAATGTATAGATTCGTAATAAATGACTAAAAGCTGACAGCAATTTTTAGCCGAGAATACTAGACAAGCTAGTAGCTACCGCGACGAGCAAAGCGAGCTCAGCACCGGTAAAAATATTCTGTGTAAATGCTTCTGAATCGATAATCCCTAACACGCGACCATCTACTGCCAGGATCGGCAAGCAAGCTTCTGCCTGCACTTTTGGATCGCAGGTGTAATACTCGCCGCCGGTTGCAAGATAGGCGCTGACGTTATTGATAATCCGCCCCTTACCGCTGATGCCGACGGTGCTGTTATTACTGTTAGCAGCAAATTCAGGTGTGAGCGGAAATTCGGCACGCGACGCGGCGCCAAAGTAGGCTAGTTTGACCAGCACGGAATTACCATCTGACCCTGTAGGTGTTTGATCGATTTTTTTATACACGCCAAACCACTGGCTACCGCTGTGTTGCTGATAAAACTTGACCAGCGCGGTCACTCGTTGCAAGAGCCGCAGATTGTCAGACGTTTGTCCGCCCAAGCTGGCGGCGAGATCGTAGGGCGTGGCGGATAGCTGATCAAACAAAGAGCATGATCCGCCTTCGCCCAATTCTGGCACTTGATATTGCCATTGGACTTGCGTGTCTTTTTCAGTGGATCTGATGAACTGCTGCAGTTGTTCTTGGTAGCTGGAAACTTGCGTCGCAAAATCAAGCGGTAATTGTGCTTGATCGATGCCGCTGTGTGCCATAAAAAATGCGATTGACATTGGTCTGCCCGAGGTTCTGAAAAGTACCTGAGTTTATCAGATGTCTCATATCAATGTGGCATAGGACGGAACGCTGAAAAAGCCCGGCAGTGCAGCGCCCGGCGCCCACTTTTCCAGCAGTTTAGCAATCTATTTCTTTGGCTTTTTTTCTTGTGCAATTTCTTGAATCGCTTCGGCAAATTCTGATACGTCTTCAAAACTTTTATACACCGAGGCAAATCGGATGTAGGCGACTTTGTCCAGACGTTTTAGTTCGCGCATAACCAGTTCACCGACGTGGCCAGAAACGACTTCTCGCTCACCGCTGGCCAGGAGTTTTTCTTCTATGCGCTGGATGGCATTGTCCACCGCTTCTGCCGATACGGGACGCTTGCGCAAGGCTAGCATCAGGCTGCCGCGTAGTTTGGCGGTTTCAAATTCGGTTCTACTGCCATTCTTTTTGACGATGACAGGCATCGCCAGTTCGATCCGCTCATACGTTGTGAAGCGTTTATCGCAATTGGCGCAACGGCGGCGGCGGCGGATGGTATTGCCGTCATCCGGCACGCGGGTGTCGATTACTTGCGTGTCATCGTGGTGACAGAACGGACATTTCATACTGACTCCAAGTCGGGAAGAAAATGCAGCGTAGAGTGCATACTCCCCATTATTTTTATAGAAAATGCCTGATTGTCCAGTCTTTCTATGGACGATTAAAATATACAGGTAGATAGTATATTTATTCTTATTGTATTACTTATGAGCTGAATTTGGCAAAACGGGCACAAAAACTACCAGTTATTACAACAACGCCACTCGGTCTGAGTGGCGTTGGTTTTACTGCGATCCGTATTTACACTATCGCTAATATTTTACGGTGGATTACTTATGCTGCGTTTTATGCAGAATATACAGGGAAGGCATCGGTCAGTTTCTTGACTTCGACTTTAACGCGCTCTATGGTCGCAGCATCATTTGGGTTGTCCAACACATCGGCGATCAGATGGCCGACTTTGATCGCTTCTGCCTCTTTAAAACCACGTGTAGTAAATGCCGGGCTGCCCAGGCGGATACCGGAGGTGATCATCGGTTTTTGCGGATCGTTAGGAATGCCGTTTTTGTTGCAGGTCATATGGGCGGAGCCGAGGATGGCTTCTGCTTCTTTGCCTGTCAAACCTTTAGGGCGTAAATCAACCAGCATCACATGCGATTCTGTACGGCCGGAGACGATGCGTAGACCACGTTCAGTCAGGGTTTGTGCCAGTGCAGCGGCATTTTTGACGACTTGTTGCTGGTAGGCTTTGAACTCTGGCGTCAGTGCTTCTTTGAACGCCACTGCTTTGCCTGCGATCACGTGCATCAATGGGCCGCCTTGGATGCCGGGGAAAATCGCTGAATTGATCTTTTTGGCAATCGCTTCATCATTCGACAAAATAATCCCGCCGCGAGGGCCGCGCAGACTCTTGTGCGTGGTGGAAGTTACTACGTCGGCGAATGGCATAGGGTTAGGATAAACGCCTGCCGCGATCAGGCCGGCATAGTGCGCCATATCGACCATAAAGTAGGCGCCGATTTCTTTGGCGATTTTGCTGAAGCGTTCAAAGTCGATGCGCAGAGAAAATGCGGATGCGCCAGCGATGATGATTTTTGGTTTGGCTTCGCGCGCGAGTTTTTCCATCGCATCGTAATCGATGTCTTCAGCGGCGTTCAGGCCGTAAGAGACCACGTTAAACCATTTGCCTGACATGTTGAGAGGCATGCCGTGGGTCAGATGTCCGCCTTCTGCCAGACTCATACCCATGATGGTATCGCCCGGATTTAACAACGCGAAGAACACGCCTTGGTTCGCTTGGGAGCCGGAATTAGGTTGGACGTTAGCGAAGTTCGCGCCGAATAATTCTTTCAGGCGATCAATCGCCATTTGCTCAACCACGTCCACATATTCGCAACCGCCGTAGTAGCGCTTGCCCGGGTAGCCTTCAGCGTATTTGTTAGTGAGTTGCGAGCCCTGGGCTTCCATCACTGCTGGCGAGGTATAGTTTTCTGAGGCGATCAATTCAATATGTTCTTGCTGGCGGTGATTCTCTTGTTGAATCACGGCAAACAATTCTGGATCGGTATTGGCGAGGGTGTGAGTTTTTGCGAACATGACAAGCTTCCTGTTTAATTAGAAGGTAATTGCAGATGATCTGGTGCCCTGAAAAGGGAACGGGCAGCCTAAATCGCTATGTCCATATCAGGCTACCCAGGCGCACGGCTATTGAAATCTCACGCTTCCCGATGGATCTCCATCTTTGTCGTCAAGCGCAGCGTTTGTTGCTAATTGAGCAAACTGCTGCGTTTAAGACATTTTCGCCAGTCACGTGAGACGAAATGGTGCCCAAATTTTACGCCAAGCCCCATTTTTGAGCAAGATTTGGATGCGATTTGCCGAATAACGGTATTTTAGTCTGATGAATACTTCGCGTTAAATAAATTGAAGGTGTTTGCCCATTGGAGGTTACAAGGCGTCACAAGCTCAGGCATAACGATTGTAGAAAAACCGCATAGAATGACGGCAGGCGTTTTCGCGACGATGTTCGCCATGCAAAAAATTAGTCACATCATCAGCATCAAATCCAGTATCACATCCAAAATCACATCAAACTAAGAGGAAATCATGATCGTTTTAATCACCGGTGCAAGTTCAGGTTTTGGCGAAGAGATGGCGCGTAAGTTCGCGTCGAATGGTCATAAAGTGATTGCTGCCGCCCGCCGCACGGATCGTCTGGACGCCTTGCAGGCTGAGCTGGGTGCGGCCTTGTTACCTATCAAGATGGATGTCACTGACAAAGCATCCATCAGCGCGGCGCTGGCGCAGTTACCCGCAGAATGGAAAGAAATCGATGTGCTCATCAATAATGCCGGACTGGCGCTGGGCACAGAGCCAGCACACTTAGCCAATCTGGATGACTGGGAAACCATGATCGATACTAATACTAAGGGATTAGTCAGAATGACCCGCGCTATTTTGCCTGCGATGGTGGAGCGTGGCAGCGGTCTGGTGATTAATATCGGTTCCATCGCTGGTTCTACGCCCTATCCGGGCGGCAATGTGTATGGCGCAACCAAGGCATTTGTTGATCAATTTACGCTTAACCTGCGCGCCGATCTGGTTGGCACTGGCGTGCGGGCAACCAATATTGCGCCAGGCTTATGCGGCGGTACCGAATTCTCTAATGTCCGCTTCAAAGGGAATGATGAGGCAGCGGCCAAAGTGTACGAAGGCACTGTCCCATTGACGGCAGTTGATATTGCGGAATCTGCTTATTGGATTGCGACATTGCCCAAGCATATCAACATCAATTACATAGAAATGATGCCGACTTGCCAGGGTTTCGGCGCTTTCAATATCAAGCGTAATCCGGCGTAAAATCCCGCATATAGTGGCCTAGGTTGAAATTTTATACTGGATAGGGTATTTTAAAGTGTCCAGGTAATCTCTGGGCACTAAGTATATAAAATGGGGATACTCCCCAATTTCTACCTTATTTATTGCTAAATTATGGCTAAAGAATTCAACTGGTTTGTACGCGTGTACTATGAAGACACCGATGCGGGCGGCATCGTCTTCTATGCCAATTATCTAAAGTTTTTTGAGCGCGCCAGAACCGAGTGGTTGCGCGCGGCCGGTATCAGCCAGCAAATCATGACTACGCAGCACCAAGTCATGTTTGTCGTCAAAGGCACGGCAGTCGAGTATCATTCACCCGCCAGACTGGATGATGAACTCAAACTCACCGTTGTGGTCGAAAGGTTGGGGCGCGCCTCAGTCCAGTTCGTGCAAGAAGCCTGGTGCGGTGATCGCTTACTGGCAACCGGCACGATTAAAGTAGGATGCGTGGGTACCGCCAGCGTGCGCCCAAGTGCGATTCCGGCGGAAGTGCTGGCAAAGCTGAGCGAGTAAAATCAGCAAAACTCAGGTAGCTAAAGTCAAACGAATACTGTCAAGCGAATTAGCTAAACCAATCAGCCAAGCAAGTTACAAAGCCAGGCACCAGTTGCGCGAACGTACACTACCGTGTGCATACGAATAATTAACTTACACACATAGACTATGAATGTTATGAATGTTACTCAAGACCTCTCATTTTTTACCCTGATTTCCGAAGCCTCTATCTTGGTACAACTGGTACTGCTCTTGCTGGTGGGCGTGTCAGTGACGAGCTGGAATTATATTTTCAGAAAAATGTTTGCGATCAGCAAAGCGCGCAAGCAGACGGAAGAATTTGAACGCAATTTCTGGTCCGGCGGCAACTTGGGTGAGTTGTATCAGGCTGCAATGAGCAATCGCCGTAACAGTGGCAATAACACCGGTGCGCTTGAGCGTATTTTTGAAGCCGGTATGAGCGAATATCAAAAGGTCAAATCAGCCAATAAAGCGAGCTTAGATGCGACTGCAATGCTGGACGGTGCGCGTCGTGCGATGCGCGCCGCCTATCAGCGCGAGATGGATCATCTGGAAGCCCACTTATCATTTTTAGCCTCAGTCGGTTCGGTCTCCCCATATGTGGGTTTGTTCGGTACGGTGTGGGGGATTATGAATGCCTTCCGAGGTTTGGCAAATGTGCAGCAAGCCACGCTGGCTGCTGTGGCTCCCGGTATTGCCGAGGCGCTGATTGCCACTGCCATTGGTCTGTTTGCGGCGATCCCTGCAGTGCTGGCATACAACCGCTACTCACATGATATTGATCGTCTGGCGATCCGGTTTGAAACTTTTATTGAAGAGTTCTCCAATATTTTGCAAAGACAATCTCGTTAAATTGTATGAGTTCTCTGCGTGGCGAACGTAAACGCAAATTCAAAGCAGAAATCAATGTCGTGCCTTATATCGACGTGATGTTGGTACTGCTGATTATTTTTATGGTGGCTGCTCCGATGACCAATCCCAGCGTCATCAATTTGCCGACTGCCGGACAATCAACCCAGCCGCCGTCTGAATATATTGAGGTAACGCTAGACACTAACAAATATGTGATCAGTATCAATACCAAAGGCGCTAACGGAAAAACTGGCAATGGTAACAACCAGCAAGAGGCCAAAGAAACCGCTGCCAATCGTGCCCAGTTAATGCAAAAGTTGAGCGAATATCATACGGCAAAACCCGATTTGGCCGTACTTGTATCGGCTGATAAAGAAATGAAATACGACGAGATTATTCAAGTTATTTCCGAAGCCAAAAAGCTTGGTATTAATCGGGTTGGTTTGGCGACCAAGTGATGCGTCTGCAACCAGTATTCTTATTGGTAGCATTTATAGGCGTGACAAATTTTTGTCACGCCGAGGCGCCGTCTGCCGAGCTTCCTGCCCTCCCAGTGTCAAGCGTGATGTATGCGCCAAGCTCGGCAGCAGCGTCGACAGGAACACCGGCGGAAGCACAAGCAGAAACACAAGCAGAAATTCCAACATCAACACTAGCGTCCACCACCGATACGAAGATCGCGCCCGATGCGGAAGAAGAGATTGTTGTAGCGAAATCGAATTTACGTCGTTTCCAGATAGGTGTTGCTAAAGGTGATTGGCTGGCTCTGTTGACGCAACATATCCCAGAATTATCGTCAGATACCGATTCGCAAAACGTCACACCAACGCTGATCCGAAAATTGCGTCAGGATATCGGCAATATATTGGCGACAGAGGGATACTTTTCGCCCGTCATCACATTTGATGCCGGAAAAGATGGCCAAAATGGCGGCTCGCTTTTCCGTGGTGGTATTGGCAACCTCAGTAGCAACCTCAGCAGTAATGTCATCCGCGTCAATATTGATGCCGGCTCCAGAACTACAATACAGCAAGTCGATTTGCAATTTTCCGGTGCTCTCGAAGACGCGGCCAAGCAAGGCAAGGTAGATGCAGTTAAACGTCGCCAGGCGCTGATTGCCGATTGGCGCTTACCTGTGGGATCTGTTTTCAGGGATGAAGAGTGGGATAAGGCAAAAACCGATATTACCGAGAGTTTGCGCTCCGATGTCTATGCTTCGGCCAGCATCATCAATAGCAACGCGACGATAGATGCAGATAGCCAGTCCGGTAGCTTAAAGGTGGAGATCGACAGTGGTCCGCCATTTACTCTTGGCGATCCGGTGATTACGGGTTTGCAGCGCTATCCTCCCTGGTTGCTTGATCGTTATTTGCCTCCCAAAAAAGGTGAACCTTATTCCCGCTCGCGCCTGCTGGAATACCAGAGAGCTTTGCAAAATTCGGCCTATTTTTCTGCTGTGGCAGTAAGTGTTGATCCCGATCCGAGCAAAGCTGACCGCGTGCCGGTGGATGTGTCGGTCGTTGAGCGCCGTCCCCGTGATCTGGCGTTTGGCGTGGGTTACAGCAGCAATACTGGCTTCCGCACAGAAGTGTCTTATCGTGACCGCGATCTGCTCGACAGAGCTTGGGATTTACGCAGTGCAGTCCGCCTAGAGCAAAGGCGTCAGCTGGCTTATGCAGACATTTATTTGCCACCACGGGACAATCAATTTTTAGATTCTTTTGGCGTCTTACTGGACAAATCTAATCTCGCTGGTTTAGATCAGACTCGTACCGCGATTGGTGTCAAGCGTACCAGCACACGTGGGCATCTGGAGCAGCGTTTAGGTTTGAATTTATCGCGTGAAAAGGTAGCGCTGGATGGCGAGCCGCAATCGGTCAGTAAAGCCTTAGTCAGTTCGGTAGGCTGGACATGGCGTGATGTAGATGACAGCTTTGCACCGCGCAAAGGACAAATTTTGCAGCTCGATTTTGCTATCTCAGAAAAAGCCTTAATTTCGGATCAGCGCTTTATCCGTACTTATGCCAAATATCAACAATGGATACCTGTCGCCAAGCGCGACGTCCTGTTACTCAGAGCAGAAATAGGGCAGGTCTTGGCACCAAGTATTGACGGTATTCCTGAGGATTATTTATTCCGTACCGGTGGCAGCAGCACGGTGCGCGGTTATAGCTATCAAAGTCTGGGTATTCAGCATCCTACTGGCGTGACTGGCGGCATGGTGATGGGTGTTGCCAGTGCCGAGTATGTACACTGGACTCAGGCGAATTGGGGCGCTGCTGCTTTTATCGATGCCGGTGACGCAGCGGATGATTGGAATACCTATAAAGTTAAACAAGGTTTTGGTGTTGGCGGAAGGTATAAAACACCTGCTGGTCCGATTGCACTTGATCTTGCGTACGGCAAAAACATAAAAAAATTCCGTTTGGATTTTTCGATTGCGGTCGCATTTTAATGATAGCGAAATATTCTACTGAAGCCGTTTTTTCTAAGCTCACAATGAGCATTTGCTTATGACACAAACGCCTTCAAATCCTGATGAAAAAAACTCACCCCCGGTGGTTAGCGCTGCTGCTGCGTCTGCTGCGCCCGCTACTGCTGCAGAATTAGCTACTGTTAATGTACCGAAGCGCAGAAGTTTGCTTAGGATTTTTTTCCTGATTTTTAGCGCTTTACTGGTTATTCTATGTTTGACTTTAGGATGGGCAAGCTGGACCCAGCATGGCACGCGTACTATTCTCAATTGGTTACAAAATGCCAGCGGCGGCGAATTGCAATTAAGCGATGTCCGTGGACGTTTGTCGGATCATGTATCGATTGGCGAGTTGTCGTATCAAACCAAGACGCTGCATCTTAAAGCAAGTGGAATACAGCTTGACTGGCATCCATTGAGTTTGGCTAACGGCAAATTATCCATCAGCAGTTTACAGATTGCCGCGTTGACGATTGCAAGCCTGGAGAGTAAATCATCACCACAATTGCCAGGCGATCTCGATGTTGTTATTGAAGTCGCCTTGCAGCAAGCTGCGATTGGCCGCCTGACGATTGCCACGCTATATGCCGATGGTCACACTACACCTGTTACCACACTGCCCGGATTAACAGGGCAATTAATCTCCAACCAAAAGCAGCATCAGTTACAAGCCAAAGTCACCACTGATTTTGGTACCGTACAAGCACAAGCGACCGTCGCTGTTCACCGGCCATTTGTAGTGCAGGGGCAGTTTGATTATCAGGGTCAGATCGATCAGCACATACCACGTATGGGCATCACCGGAAGTCTGACTGGTTCTTTGCAAGAATTAGTTCTCAATGCCAAAGCCAAGGTTAGCGATAAATTCGCTAGGGAAAAACCAGTTGATTCTGCCCAAGTTACCTCCGCATCTGCCCTTCCTAAATTATCTAAAGTATCTAAATTAAGTGGTGAACTTAAAGCAGTACTGGCACCATTTTCCACAGAAATACTGCATTCATTACAGGCCACGATTGATGGACTGGACCCCGCCGAGTTTGCAGCACAGGCACCGCATGCACAATTAAAAGTAGCTGCTGACCTAAAGCCCGATACCAAACTTGGCCCCAATGGATTAGCGGGTACGATTAAACTGAGTAATGCGCAACCAGACACGATAGACAAAAACGGAATACCTGTCAGCGCGATGACTTCTGCCTTACGTTGGTCGGGTGATCGTCTTGAGTTGAGTCAAACCTTGCTGCAATTGATGGGTAAGGGAAAAATCTCCGGCGCTGCACAAATACAGTTTACGGCCAGCGCTTTCCCTATCGTTGATACCCGGCTTGAAGTGAGTGAGGTGGATCTGGCGCAGATCGATACGCGGATTCGTCCGACACAGATTAAAGGCAATATTCAAGCGCAGACAAGAGCGCAGAAAGACGGTGATCATCAGATTACTTTTCAGGCGCAGTTGCATGATCCGCGCGCTAGTCTAAATGTCGATGCGAGTTACCAGCCAGGAAGTAGCGGTCAGACTGAGGCTAAAGATAAGACTACAGCGCAAACTAAAACGCAGACTATTTCAAAGATTACGTTAGCGAAGCTAGAACTGCTTGCCGTAGATTCTCGTTTGCAAGGGCAGGGCGAGATCATCTTGAGCGGTAATGCGCAGCCATTTAATTTTAAAGGGGTAATTCAGAATTTTGACCCTTCGCGCTGGATCGCGGCGCCAGCAGGCAAGATCAGTGCTGATTTTTCAGTCGCGGGACAATTGCAACCTAAGCTGGATGTGTCCGTGCAACTCCCTTCTTTGCAAGGGCAATATGCGGGACAAGCGCTGAGTGGCGCAATTGATGCGCGTTGGCAGCAAGATGCGGCCTTGACTTTGCATAAGCTGGATGTGCATTGGGGAAAAAATGGTGTCACGGGCAGCGGTGCTTGGGGGAGCGACAAGGGACAGTTGCAATTAGCAATCGATATCCAGGAGTTGGATGCCTTATCGCATTTAATCCCGACCACTCAGGATGTGCCGCATCTGGGTGGAAGCCTGAAAGCGAATTTGGTCTTGCAGGGGAAAATGAGTGAGCCTGCAGGTAAGCTCGATTTAATTGGACAAAATCTAAACTACAGTCAGCAATCGGGTCAGCAAATCAGCATTGATAGTTTGACCGCGAAACTAGATCTGGCTCGCGGTTCACAAGGTATGTTTGACGGTAATATCATTGCTCAAACAGTGCGCAGTAATTTGATGAAGGCAGATGCTACTGATACCACCTATACCTATGGTTCGGCTGCAAATCCTGGCACCAATCCAGGTGCAAATCCAGCATCAGGTAAAGAAACAAGTAGGGGGTCAAACGCTGCCCCAACTATCGTCGCAAATAAGCTAAATGATAAGAGTTTACCGGTACTGGCAGAGCAAATTAGCTTATCCATTAATGGAACTCGTGAGTCACATAATATTGCTCTCAACAGCCGGTTTAATAACAGACGATCTGTCAGCATGACTGCTGCGGGCGGTTTAAACACCGTTGGAAAAACTACAAAAATAGTCAGCAATAAATCTGCTGGCTCAGCTAGCCAGGCCGTTGTTGCTGCGCCTGTCAATTCAGTAGCGCAATGGCAGGGACAATTATTGAGTTTTGTACTTAGCGGAAAACCCGATGTCAAATTACTGGCGCCTATGAGTATTGTTGCCTCCAGCCAGTCGGTTTGCTTAGGGTCCGCAGAATTTTCGGGTGTGGTTGGTAAGCTGGTACTCAAGCAATTGGAGTGGTCGCCCGACGGTTTAAAAACGCAAGGGCAATGGAATGCCATGAACGTCATTGCAGTGGCTAACTTGCTTAAACCGCAGTACGCAGTGGATGGCGATTTACTGTTGAATGCCATATGGGATTTACAGTTAAAGGACCATTTGCAAGGCGAAATCAGCTTGCAGCGCCAGAGTGGCGACGTTCGTATCAATGATGCGGATGGCACTGGAAAAGCGATACCGCTTGGTATCCGCGACCTGCAAATGAAGATGCTGTTTGGTGGTCTGGTCGTTGGTAGTGACGCAGAAAAAATGGCTTTGACCATGACCGCTGATGGGGCTCGTTTGGGGACTTGGCAAGCTCGTATTAATTCTGCTTTGAGTAAAAAAACCGGGACATGGGCGATTGCTCCGGATGCGCCGTTAGAAGGGCAGATCAAAGCGAATATCCCAGACGTGCAGTGGCTGGGGCCATGGATTAATCCTGGTCTGGCGCTTAAAGGCCAATTACAAGTCGATGCCCAATTGGCAGGACAATTTAGCCAGCCGCGTTATCAGGCAAAAATTAGTGGAAGCGGATTAGAAGTCGCTTTTGCGGCGGAGGGTTTGTTGTTACCGAATGGTCGTCTAGAGGCGGTGATAGACGAAAACCGCGTTCGCCTAAATAGTTTGGAATTTTCTAATGTAGTGTCCGTCATGCCGCGCCATTCTAAATTTCAGGATGTGAATTGGGTTGGTCAAAAGGGCGAATTAAAAGCCAGCGGTGATATTGATATTCGCAATCAGACCGGCAATATTCAGGCTCAACTGAACCAGTTTCCTCTGCTCCAGCGCAATGACCGATGGTTGGTTGCGAGCGGTGATTTAGGTGTGGCGAATATTAAAGATGTCTGGAATGTGACGGGCAAAATAAGAGCCGACGGTGCCTATTTTAAATTGCCAAAATTGCCGCCGCCAAGTTTGTCTAGCGACGTGGTAGTGATTCGCAGCAAAGATAAGGCAGCACAAAATAAAGCGGCTGACGATGCCAATAAAAAGGCGCTCAAGTCGCGGCTTGATATGAGCTTCGATATGGGCTCACGTTTTGTATTTGTCGGGCGTGGACTAGATACGGCGTTGGCGGGTAGCATCCGCTTACGTTCCTCCGATGGCAATCCGGTGCAAGCCAGCGGTTCGATCAGCACTGTCGGTGGTGCTTATGAAGGTTACGGGCAACAATTGGCGATAGAGCGGGGGATCTTAAACTTTCAAGGTCCGCCAGCTAATCCGGGCTTGAATATCCGTGCCTTGCGCCTGGGTTTGGCGGTAGAAGCCGGCGTAGAAGTTGTTGGTACAGTTGCTGCGCCGCAAGTCCGGCTGGTTTCTGAGCCCACCGTACCCGATGCAGAAAAATTATCCTGGCTAGTATTGGGACGAGGCTCCGACCAAATTGCAGGTAATGACGCGTCTTTGCTGATGTCGGCAGCCAGTGCAATTTTTGGCGGCGATGGTAGCCGCAATGTTCCAAGGGACATCGTACAAGGCTTAGGTTTTGATGAATTTTCCCTAGGCACTGCGGATACTAGCAATGGCTCTAAATTACCTAGCCAAACCGTAGCTGGCACCACATCGACTAGCGGAGCTACCTCTGGCGATCAGGTCGTTTCGGTCGGTAAGCGCTTAGCGCCTGGCATGGTATTGTCGGTTGAGCGCGGCTTGTCGGACGCCAGCGGCGCGATTAAATTAAGTTGGCAACTGACCCGAAGAGTCAGCATTATTGGCCGCACTGGTACTGATTCGTCGATTGACGCTTACTATACGTTTTCATTTAATTAGGATGCAGAGTCAGGATAGTAAGTTAAATACTCCAGGTAGGTATATTTAAATTGTCCATAGAATCATTGGGCAATAAGGCAGTTATTAAAAATAAAATGGGGAGTATATTTACTTTCTCTTCTTTAAACTTGCCAGAAATAAGAATTGAACCTTATGTTTTTAGTGCCGATTTGATAGGACTTCTTTGTTAAACCAGCAAAGATGATTTGAATCGGTTTGGATCGGAATGCCGATTATAATTTTATTCATCGTATATTTTTCTAAAGAAAGACGGCCTCAGCCAGCTTTTAGACGGAAAATAAACGGAACTAAGCAGCGATAGAAGCATCATATAAAGTCATGAAAGAATTTTCTCCGAACGGCCCTACGCATTCTTCAACTCGTGATTTCCCCCGTGAGGCTGGTCAGTGGCGCTCTTTTACCCTGGCTGCTTTGGTGAATGTCGTGTTGATTGCCTTTTTGTGGGTAGGCGTTCAATGGCAAAATAAAGAAACCACTGCGGTAGAAGCAGAGGTTTGGGATATGACCACAAGACAGGCCGCGCCCAAGCCAATTCCAGAGGAAGAAGTACAGCCAGAGCCTGAGAAAATTGCGCCGCCAGTGGCACCAACGCCAGTCGTTAAAGACGAGCCGGTGGTCGATCCCGAGATCGCGTTAGCCCAAGAAAAAAAGCGTCTGCTAGTTGAGAAAAAGAAAATAGAAGATCAGAAAAAAGCTGAGTTGCAAGAAGCAAAGCTCAAGCAAGAGCAAGAACTGGCACTCAAAAAAGCCAAAGAAAAGCTGGCGGAAGAAAAAAAGAAAGCCGATAAATTGCTTGCCGATGAAGCCGAGAAGAAAAAACTAGCCGATTCCAAAGCGCAATCAAAAACGCAGCAAAATAAAGAACAAGCCGCCCGCGATAAGGTTTTTGAAGAAAATATGCGCCGTCTGAATGGGCAAGCGGCAGTCACGGGTACCGGTGGTACGGGCGATGCGCCTAAATCCACCGGCAATAATCGTGGCGATCCAAGTTATGCAGCTCGTATTGCTTCCAAGGTAAGACAAAATACGGTATTCAACGCAGTTGATAATTCAAATACCAACCCCACAGTAGAATATAGAATTGATTTGTTACCAGATGGTTCTTTGCGTGGCCCGGTGCGTAAATTAAAATCTTCTGGCGCACCTGGTTTTGATGAAGCGGTAGAAAAAGGGATAGAAAAGTCAGCACCTTTCCCACGTGATAAATCTGGCGATGTCCCTACCAGTATTGTCCTCAGTTATAAAATGAAAGAGTAAATTGAAGATAGTTTCCTTGATTAAAGTGTTCTCAGCGAGCACATTATTGATAACCAGTGTGGTGCAGGCTCAGCTTAGGGTCGAGGTATCTGGCGTTGGTTCCACCCAAATCCCGGTTGCGATTGCGAGCTTTGCTGATGAGGCTCTGACACCGCAGCAAATTACTGCTATCGTCAAAGACGATTTAACCCGCAGCGGTTATTTCAAAATTATTGATACTGGTAGCGTCATTACCGAGACAACCGCCGTCAATTTCGATGACTGGAAATCACGCGGAGCCGAAGCCTTAGTCGTTGGCAGCGTACAAAAACTCAGCGATGGTCGTTTTGACGTGCGTTACAAATTATTGGATACGATTAAGTCATCCACATTATCTGGCCTTGCCATTGCAACGTCCTCAGCGAATACCCGGGTGACTGCGCACAAAATCGCCGATGATATTTATGAAAAATTAATCGGCGTGCGTGGCGTATTCTCAACCCGTATTGCTTATGTGACCAAGTCCGGTAAGGAATATCGCCTGGAAGTTGCCGATGCAGATGGAGACGGCACACAAGTGGCTTTGCGCTCGAATGAACCTATCATTTCACCAGCTTGGTCGCCTGACGGCACCAAGGTTGCTTATGTGTCGTTTGAGGCTAAGAAGCCCGTCATTTACGTGCAAAATCTGATCACGCGCGAGCGCACAGTGATTGCGAACTACAAAGGCAGCAACTCAGCACCTGCATGGTCACCGGACGGTAATAAATTAGCGATAGCCTTGTCGCGCGATGGTTTGACTCAGGTATATACCGTCAACGCCAATGGCACGGGTTTGCAGCGCCTGACTCAAACCAGCGGCATAGACACTGAGCCACAATTTTCTGCCGATGGACAAAGCATTTATTTGCTAAGCGACCGTAGCGGCGGACCTCAAATTTATCGCATGGGCGTGACTGGCGGTGAGGCAAAGCGCGTCACTTTTAACGGCAGCTATAACATCACGCCGAGGATTTCACCTGACGGAAAAACACTGGCGTATATTTCTCGCCGTGATGGCAAATTCCAGTTGTATTCACTGGATATTGCCAGCGGCCAAGAACAGCGCTTATCGGATACCGTTAAAGATGAATCACCAAGCTTTTCACCTAACGGTAAATATATTATGTACGCTACTGAGTCTGGTCGTCGCGGCACATTGGCGGTAGTATCGGTCGACGGCAGAGTGAAGCAAAAATTGACCTTGCAAGCTGGAGATGTTCGGGAACCCACATGGGGGCCTTTTATGAAGTAATGGTCAAATTTTGAAGTCTGTTTAATTCATTTGCTTTATTTAGTTTTTAAAAAAAGGAGAAATACATGCGCTCAGCAATTAATTCTAAAACTCTGGCTTTGCTGTTGACCAGCGTCGCTCTTATCTCAGCTTGTAGTACGCCAGTTAAATTGGACGAGAAGCCACCTGTCGTTGAAGATAAGTCTGCAATGAATAAACCAGTAGAAGACAACACCCGCACTGTTAAACCAGTTGAAGTCGTTTCTGTTGACCCTTTAAACGACCCGCAAGGCGTGTTGGCGAAACGTAGTGTGTATTTTGACTATGATAGCTATGTGGTTAAAGATGAGTTCAAATCTTTAGTCGAAGCCCATGCTAAATATCTGGTCGGCAATAGAGCTCGTAAAATTTTAATCCAAGGTAATACGGATGAACGCGGTGGTCGTGAATACAATCTGGCTTTGGGACAAAAACGTGCAGAAGCAGTGCGTAAAGCTCTGGCTTTGTTAGGTGTGCCAGAAGCCCAAGTAGAGGCGGTTTCTTTAGGTAAAGAGAAGCCAAAAGCAACGGGTAGTGACGAGGCTTCATGGGCAGAAAACCGCCGTTCTGATATCGTCTACCAGTAAGTATTCAATACGTATTGAATACGTATTAAGTTATCCTCATTAATACAGATTGCCGCTAAAAATATTGATTGCTGCAATCTGTATTTTGAGAGACGCTTCGATAGCGACAAGCTTCGAATGATATTCTCTTCTTTGTCCTCCAGCATGCTGGATCACTTCAAGATCAATTCTTATTGAACTCTTCCCATGAAATTTTTTACTTTCTCTAAAACAGCGCGCTCGGTTGCCTTCGCCATGATGTTGACACCAATGCTGCCATCAGTTGCAGCGGCGGGTATCTTTGATGACGATGAAGCACGTAAAGCAATTTTAGATTTGCGTTCTAAAGTGGATGAGGTAAGTAACAAACTCGATACGAAGTTAGATACCAAAGCCGATAAAAGTAGTGCGCTTGATCTGGCGAACCAAAATGAGCAATTGCGCTCAGAGATCGCAAAATTGCGCGGACAGATAGAAGTGCTGACCAATGATTTAGCAAATACTCAGCGCCGTCAGCAAGACTTTTATGTCGATCTGGACAACCGTGTTCGCAAACTAGAGCCAAAGAAAATGACGGTCGATGGCAAAGAGGCGACGGTAGAAATCAATGAGCAACGTGCCTATGACGCAGCTTTATCTTTATTTAAAGCAGGCGATTACAAAAATGCAAGTGCTGCATTTACAGCCTTCAATGTGAACTATCCGCAATCGGCTTTTGCCGGATCTGCGCAATATTGGTTGGGTAATTCCTGGTATGCACAGCGTGATTGCAAGAATACGATTTCATCTCTGCAGGTTTTGGTTAGAAATTATCCTGATCATCCAAAAGCACCAGATGCGATGTTGAATATCTCTGCTTGTCAGCTGGAATTAAAAGACAAATCAGGAAGCAAAAAAACACTGGAGGCAGTGATTGCACAGTACCCGGAAACTGAAGCCGCACAGGCAGCAAAGAGTCGCTTGGCCGCCACAAAATAAGACTAACTCCCGAGAGAATACTGCTTCGCTGGAAAAAATCCAGCAAGCTCGTTGACAGCGGTATTGGAACATACTATAATTTCGTTCTTTCGGGTCGTTAGCTCAGCTGGTAGAGCAGCGGACTTTTAATCCGTTGGTCGCAGGTTCGAATCCCGCACGGCCTACCACGAAATTCGGAAGACTTAGATGAAAATCTAAGTCTTTTTTATTTATAAACATGATGTCTGGTGTGGATTAGTTTTGTTTTCTGCATGCATTTTATGTTTATAAAGCGCAAGTCTTTGGGTCGTTAGCTCAGCTGGTAGAGCAGCGGACTTTTAATCCGTTGGTCGCAGGTTCGAATCCCGCACGGCCTACCAAAGTTTTAAGAATAAAAGGACTCAGGTGAAAGCCTGAGTCCTTTTTTTTTTCGGCGACGAGAAGTGTCTATACTTGATGCATCGCCACGCACACTTATCCTATTTTTAAATCATGTGTTCACCGAATCGTAAGCGACAATCATGATTTAAAAATCGCATTAAATAGAATTATTCCGTAATTCAGTAAAGGACGTCTGATGAAGCAAAAACAGAATAGCGGCAAGCTCAAAACGGAACAAAAATCAAAGTCAAAGCCAGAACAGCATCATGAAATTCGCCCAGGACAATCGATAGAATTACTCAAAGAATTGCACATCCTCACGCGTGACGGCAAGATGAATCAAGATAGCCGGCGCAAGTTAAAGCAGGTCTATCATCTGTACCAATTTATCGAGCCCTTGTTGCAGCAATTACGCGAAAATCATAGCGACCTCACTCTGGTCGATCATGGTGCGGGTAAATCGTATCTTGGTTTTATTTTGTATGACCTGTTTTTTAAAGCTACGGCAAGTCAAAATCAGTCCCGTATTTACGGCATAGAGACTCGTGATGAATTAGTACAAAAGTCTGTCGAGCTGGCCACTAGACTAGATTTTCCCGGTATGTCATTCTTAAATTTATCTGTCGCTGACTCCATTACTTCTGCCCAGTTGCCCGATCAAATTGATATTGTTACTGCGCTGCACGCTTGTAATACGGCGACGGATGATGCGATTCAATTTGCATTAAAAAAGAAGGCAAAATTTATGGTGTTAGTGCCTTGCTGTCAGGCAGAAGTGGCGGCAGAGCTGCGCAAACATAAGGGTGATGCTGTACGCGACAATCCTTTATCAGAGATGTGGCGCCACCCGATTCATACGCGTGAATTTGGTAGCCAAATCACTAACGTGCTACGGTGTCTGCAATTAGAAGCGCATGGCTATCAGGTTAGAGTAACCGAGCTGGTTGGTTGGGAGCATTCAATGAAGAATGAACTGATCATTGCTGAGTACAAAGGCTTACCGGCTAAACGTCCTGCCGAACGCTTGGCTGAGGTGCTGAAGACTACCGGCTTAGAATCTATGCAAGAGCGGTTTTTTACGCCACACTAATTTCAACATTCGTCGTGCGTTAGTTTTAAATGCAATTTGAAGACAGAAAAATGACACACTAATTGACATGTAATTTGGTGATTTACACCGAAGTCACCAGCACGTCACAAACAATTATTAATATCATTTGAGGTTCTTGCAAAACGAAACACCGGAGAGTAATTTTATTGCGAGAAGCGCAAAATAGATGAGAAAGGAGCGGCCATTTCTGGCAAGATGAA
>NZ_JBEONP010000046.1:0-41679 GCF_040544435.1 Undibacterium sp. GrIS 1.2 | reverse complement strand
AAGCCTTTGATTTTATTGGTTGCGGGGGCAGGATTTGAACCTACGACCTTCGGGTTATGAGCCCGACGAGCTGCCAGACTGCTCCACCCCGCGTCCGAAGGGGCGAATTGTACAGGTCGATCATGAACTTCACAATCTATTACTGAAAATAATGTTTTGCCGCATTATTTACTACATTCATATCGGCACTACTATTTTTTTGAGGAAACATTTTCTGTCGTTTAATGTTGAAAAAAATAGGTGGAGCCGCACGCAAACTGAAGGCTAATTTTGATCTATGCATGTTTCACTCAAGATAATGTCTTATCGCAATAAAACCTACATAAAATGCATGCATAATAGAGCGCTTTGATGCTATTGCACATTTAAAGAATTTCCATGTATTTATACGCGCTTGATGATGAAGTAAATCGGCTTGAGACCGAGTTGGCTGCATTGGCTGGCGCAGCAAGAGTTAACACCTTAGTCAACGTTGCCTGGCACTTAAGGCAGCGCGATAGCCAGCGGGCATTAAGTTTGGTGGACGAGGCTGACGGTTTGTTGCGCAACAGCCCTTTGATGCCAGACCAGCGTCGCGGCGTGCGCGCCAGATTGGCATTAATCCGCGCTGAGGTGGCTGCGCTGTTCCGCGAATTTGATAACGCTGAAGAGTTTTTGCAAAGTGCCAGAACGGGTTTTATTGCTGCCAGAGATCCGGTCGGCGAGGGCGACGCCGCCTTAACAGAATCAGTGATCGCGCTGGAACAAGGTCAATTGGAGCGCGCCATTGCCGCTGCTCAAAATGGCAGCAGTAATTTTGGGCGAGTTGGCGATCACATGCGCCAAACCCTGGCTCGTGGCTGGGCGATTTATTTAACGGCATTTACCGATAGCTTGGCTGCAAGTGAGCTGTTGGCTGAACTGATTACTCTCAATCTTGAGCCACGACACCCCGCTGTTGCCGCGTTGATTTCAGCAGCACAAGGAGAAATTTTATTCTCTCCTGAACTGACTCGATCTGCTGTGATGTACCACGACGCCAGTAAATCTGCTGAACAGGCAGGGCTTTTACGGTTGGCGATTGTCGCCGCATCAAACGCGGGCGTTTGCTTGCAAAAACTTGGTGACTTTGAAGAGGCCGCAGCTTGCTATGACTGGGCGGTATCTTGCTCGCGCAAGACTGGATGGCCTGCATTAATTGGTTACAGTATGATGCGCCTGGGCGAATTATTACGGCATTTGGGGCAGTTAGAACAAAGCCAGATTGTGCTGCAAGAAGCCTTAGAGCGCATGAGTGATAACAAGATCGGTATTCACAAAGCAATTGCGCAGGCAGAGCTTGCTAATACCTTGTTGTTGCGTGGAGATGCGATTCAGGCGGCACGTTATTTTGAATCCGCAATTGTGTTGTACCGTGAAGCAGGTTCGCGTAATAATTTGGCTGAGCATTTGATTTGTTACGCCCGCGCCTTATCAACAGCAGGTCAGCCAGATGCCGCGCTAAAAGCGATTGAGGAGGCAAGACAGTTAATCGACGAGCTATCTTTCGATGCGCTGGGTGTTGATATTAACGAGGCAATGGCCGAAATTTATGGTCGTCATACTTCGTTCTCACCTGCGGATATGACGGCACCGAATATCGTCTTGCATTATCTTGAGCGAGCTTTGAACTTTGGTAACACGGTACCTGGTTGGCTGGCACCTTCTAAATTGTTATTGTCTTTAGGTGAAGCTTGGTCCAACGCGGGCGATGGCCAACGCGCGTTTGCGTATGCCAAACAAGCGATTGCTGCTGACCAGCGCGAGCGTACCAAACAAGCGGCAAATTGGGCAACATTGATGCAAGTGCGTCATGAGACTGAACGTGCCCGAGCTGATGCATTGCATCATCAGCAGCTAGCTGCGACCCTGATAGAAACCTCGCAAACTCTCGATTTACTGAGCAAGATCGGTCAAGAAATCACCGCTGACTTAAACCTCGAAAATGTTTGTCACGGGCTGCATCGCCACCTGAGTGCTTTATTAGATGCATCTGATTTATCCATCTGGTTGTTAGACGCAGATGGCATTAGTCTGAACTTGTATCACCGGGTAGAAAATGGCGAAGTTATTTCTTTGCAACTGACGACACCAGATAGAAGCACCCGCAATGCTGCGCGTTGTATCACTGAGGGCCAAGAATTGTTGATGGAGATGGGATTTTCTAATTCGTCTTCTGATGTATCCAATGCTGATCGCATGCGCATCGCTTTGTATGGCCCTTTGATTGTCGGCGATCATATCTTGGGTGTGATCGCGATACAGTCGCCCAACCAAGCCGCTTACGGGGAGCGGCAACGACTCATATTTCGTAGCTTATGTGCATACGGTGCTATCGCTTTAGATAACGCTCATACGCACCACAATTTACAAAAAACTCAAAAACAGCTAGAACAAGCTTTGCTTGAATTAGAAGATGCGAGTTTGACTGATCCTTTAACCGGACTCAAAAACCGACGTTTTCTGACTCAAAATATTGAGGCTGATGTCGCTTTAAGTATTCGTAGCTATCAGGCGCCATCTACCACGGATGACCCAATTCCAAAAGATACAGATTTGCTAATGTTCCTAGTTGATCTAGACCATTTTAAGCAAGTCAATGATAAATATGGTCATGCTGCCGGTGATGCGATCTTGGTGCAGATACGGCAACGCTTGCAGCAAGTATTCCGCGATTCTGATTACCTGATACGGTGGGGCGGTGAAGAATTTTTGATCGTGGCACGTGGCACTTCAAGAGACAGAGCTGAAGAACTGGCAGAGAGAGTGAGAACTATTGTGGCTGATGTGCCCTTCCAACTTGAGGGCGACCTATTTATCCGTCAGACTTGCTCGATTGGTTTTGCTTGTTTCCCGTTCGTGACAGCTTATCCACGTGCGATTGACTGGCAAGACGTAATTGATATTGCTGATATCGCCTTATATTCAGTGAAGCATTCTGGCAGAAATGGTTGGGTTGGCTTGTTGGCGGAAGAACACGCATGGCCAGAATTATTGCTTTGTACCTTGAAGGCCGACGCGCAAGCCGCCATACTCAATAACGAATTGCGCATGACTACAAATAAAGTGACGGAGGCTGTAGTCCATGCTTTGCGTGCCAAGCAGCCCGGCGAGTAAAATAAATACATCATCACAGGTACGTTCGGATATCGACTAAGCGACTGCCTGAGTTCATTCCTATTTAGAAAGATATGCGACACATGGAATATGCCGTAATTGATACACAAATTTCACCCGATGGCCGGATGGAAGTTTTATCCAAAGCCGAAGTACAAAAATTATTGGATACCAGCCATAGCGGTCTTTATCAATTGTTTCGCCGATGCTCACTCGCTGTATTAAATTGCGGTAGCAGTCTGGATGACGGTAAAGAATTGCTGGAGCGTTATAAGAACTTTGATATTCGCATTGTCCAACGTGAACGTGGCATTAAGCTGGACGTCAAAGCGGCACCTGCCAGCGCCTTTGTTGATGGTGTAATGATCAAGGGAATACAAGAGCATTTGTTTGCTGTGCTGCGCGATATTTTGTTTGTTCAGTCCGAGATAGAAGACAATCCACAGTTCGATTTGACAGCCACAGAAGGTATTAGCAACGCGGTATTTCACATTCTGCGCAACGCTAATTTCTTACGACCACAAATCAATCCTAATATCGTCGTTTGTTGGGGCGGGCACTCCATCTCTAGTGATGAATATGACTACACCAAGCAGGTGGGTTATCAAATGGGTTTGCGAGCCTTAGATATTTGCACCGGTTGTGGTCCGGGCGCAATGAAGGGGCCGATGAAGGGTGCAACGATCGGCCATGCGAAACAACGTATTCACGGCGGACGTTATTTAGGGCTGACTGAGCCAGGTATTATCGCGGCAGAGGCACCAAATCCTATCGTCAATGATTTGATTATTTTGCCTGATATTGAAAAGCGCTTAGAAGCATTTGTCAGAGTAGGTCATGCTGTTGTCGTGTTCCCTGGCGGAGCAGGTACGGCGGAAGAGATTTTGTATTTGTTGGGTATTTTGCTTCACCCAGAAAATGCGGAAATGCCTTTTCCCTTGATTTTTACAGGACCAGAAAGCGCTAAGGATTATTTCAAACAAATTGATCAATTTATTGCTCATACTTTGGGTGCAGAGGCGCAGCAACGCTATCAAATTATTGTGAACGATCCCGTATTAGTCGCGCAGGAAGTGCAGGCCGGTATCAAGAAGGTAAGAGAATTCCGTAAAGCCAGAGGAGATGCGTATTATTTCAATTGGTTGTTAAAAATCGATACAGAATTCCAAAAGCCGTTTGATCCCACTCATGAGAATATGCGCAACCTCGCGTTGCACAAAAATCAGGAGCGCCATTTGTTGGCGGCCAATTTACGGCGCGCTTTTTCAGGCGTGGTCGCAGGCAATGTCAAAGACCAGGGGATACGTGCCATCGAGAAGCATGGCCATTTTGAAATCAGGGGCGATGTCACTCTGATGGAGTCCATGGATGCCTTGCTTAACTCATTTGTTGCACAAAGTCGCATGAAACTACCAGGCAAAGCATATATACCGTGTTATCGCGTTATAAAATAAGTTTTAGTAGCATAATTAGATGTAATGACGAGTCGCCCGATTTGCTCATACATACAACATGATCGACTCCCTAACCCTTGAGGATTACTGACATGAGTAGCAGCGTACAACAGGAAGTTGATGAGCGTACTAACCTGACTGGTTCTAATAAATTTGAGCTGTTGTTATTCCGGCTAGGCGGAGATGCTAACGGCGATCGCTCGGAGCTGTTTGGTATTAATGTTTTTAAGGTGCGTGAGATTGTTGCCATGCCAGTGATTACTGCTGTCGCTGGTGCTATGCCACACAATCTTGGTGTAGTGAATTTGCGTGGACAGATTATTCCGGTAATTGACTTGCCATCGGTAGTTGGGTGCAAGCCTAAGACTGGTCTAAATATTATGTTGGTTACTGAATACGCCCGTTCAACCCAAGGTTTTGCGGTGGAATCGGTAGAAGAAATCGTACGTCTCGACTGGAGCCAGGTGTTATCCGCAGAATCTAGCGCCGGTGGCGGCATGGTCACCAGTATAGCCCGCCTTGATGGCGATGTAGAAGATACCCGTTTGGCACAAGTCTTGGATGTGGAGCAAATCCTACGTCAAATTTCACCCAAAGATGGTAAGGACGTAGACCCAGAAACAATAGGTGCCAAAATTGCACTACGCGCTGGCGCAGCGATTTTGGCAGCCGATGATTCTGCCGTTGCACGTGGCTTGATCGAGCAAGCTTTAAATGCCATGGGAACGCCATTCATTATGACCAAAACTGGCAAGGAAGCATGGGAGCGCTTGCAAGCTATTTCAGCTGCTGCGCAAGCAGAAGGCAAGACGGTATACGACAAAGTAGCGATGGTGCTGACGGATTTGGAAATGCCAGAGATGGACGGCTTCACCTTGACCCGCAATATAAAACAGGATGAGCGTTTTAAAGGGTTGCCAGTGGTGATTCATTCATCTTTGTCCGGTTCCACTAATGAGGATCATGTCAGAAGCGTTGGCGCAGATGCATATGTCGCAAAATTTGTAGCAGAAGAATTGGCTGCGACTATTCGTGAGGTGTTACGAGGTTAATCTTGATCGCTTAAGTTTGACTACGCTAGTAAGTTAAACTGAGCTAAGTTAATTTGATTTAAACGTAAGTTCACATGTAAATTACCAATTATAAAGGGCGCATTAAGCGCCCTTTATAATTAAATAGTCTAATTAAGTAATCGTTTGGGACAGTCACTTTAGGCCAAAATTAATTTTGATTTAACGATCTGCTGGTGCTTGTGCCGGTACTCGTTGCCAGCCAGCAGGGCAACTTTTAATTGATGGATAAAAGCCATCGGGGTTATGACAGTAGTACCAATCACCAGAACTTTGTTGCGGTGTCACAGGTGTTACGTAGTTATTAGGCGGATTATTACTATTTGACTGCTCAATATAGACTGTGGTTGGAGGAGCAACTACGACATCTGGATAATAGCGATAGGTATTTGGGTAATAATATGGTCCACCATAGTAATATGAACTGGCAAACACAGGGAATGGGTTTACATAAATCCCCAGACCAAAGCGTGGTCCATGATAAAACGGACGTGCTAGCGCTACACTGCTGCTAGTGATGGCAAGGATTACCAACAAAGAAACAAAAGGTTTAATTAACTTCATCACACACCTCACAAAAAATACAATGACGACATCTATACTTAGTTTAGGATGAAAATCATAATATTGCTTAACGAATTACAGCCTGTTACTGGTTCGTTACACACTTATCATCTTTATTTAAACTACGTTACATGGCAGGTTTTAAGCAAAATAGAGCTCAATACATTATTGATACAGCCGTGTGTATCTGACCGGATAAGTATGAAAAAGTTTAATCAATACAATACAAATAGCGTTTTAATTAAGATAGTAAAGCGGAGAGAAAAATGACTTACGAAGAATATTTAGATGAAGTAACCACGCTGTTGACTGAAATGTATGACCTCACAGACGAGGCGGCGATTAGGTATGTGATGCGCGCACAAGCGGCGAGTTTTTTTAGTTTGCATGACGATTACCCAGAAATGCGCAATCAACAGCGCGCGATTCATGATGCCAAACTAGTATTTGAGCAAAGAAACAAATCACGTCCAGAAATTTATCGAAAATAATTTCGATTTTCAGGCACTAAATGTTGCTCTAATGGTCAATATCAAGATTTTGATTTAGTTTTTACAGTTTAAAGAGAAAATCATCCTTTTTATGAAAGAGCGCTAGTGCTTTCTATTAAGGTTTTTTTCTTTCATTTTGTCCAATGCTGATTTAATTTACTTGAAAGCTGCCATGCCAAGTTTGAAGTCCTTGTTCGTTATTTTCCCCCTCTCTGTCTTTGCTTTTACAAATATTGCTAGTGCGGATAGTTTCAATACAAAAGAGTTGAACAAAGCCGACGCTGCTGAAGCAAGTAAGCCCAATACCCGTGAAAACTACACCAAGTATGAATATCGCATTCCCATGCGTGACGGCGTTAAGTTATTCACTGTGGTGTATGTTCCCAAAGATGCCAGCAAGACCTATCCATTTTTGATGGTACGCACGCCATACAGTGCAGGCGTTCATCAGCAGGATCAATTGCATTATGGGGTAGATTTTTATCCTACTTCTTTAGGTCCATCTAAAGAGTTTGATGCCAGCGGCTACATTTTCGTCAATCAAGATGTGCGTGGCCGTTATATGTCTGAGGGTAAATGGCAAGAGATGACGCCGCATCAAAAAACTGCGCGTTTAGCAGGTGAGGGTGTTGAGAGTCAGGATATGCATGACACCGTTGAATGGTTGCTGAAAAATGTATCTGGCAATAACGGCAAAGTCGGAATCTGGGGCATTTCTTATCCCGGATTTTATACATCTGCCAGTATCATCGACTCCCATCCGGCGATCAAAGCAGCATCTCCGCAAGCACCAGTGACTGATTTGTATATGGGCGATGACTCATATCACGGCGGCGCCTTCATGCTGGCGGCAAATTTTGGGTTTTATGCCAGCTTTACAGAGCAAGCTAACCCGACTAATCAACCTAAGCGTTGGGATGAATTTGATTACGGCACTGACGACGGTTATGACTATTTTCTGTCACACTTAACGTTAAAAAATATTACGGATCAGCTCACAGAAAAGCAGCGCGAGTTATTGATGCCCACAATTACTCACACTAGCTACGATGGTTTTTGGCAGTCCAGAAATATCGCAGCACACCTCAAAAACATACATGCTGCCGTGCTCACCGTTGGTGGTTGGTATGACGCAGAAGATCCACAAGGACCTTTGACCACTTACCGTAGCATTAAGAAAAATAATACTGGTATCTACAATGGCTTGGTCATGGGGCCATGGGCACATGGAGGTTGGGGCCGCTCAGAAGGAAAGTCACTGGGATATGCCAATTTTGATGCGAAGACGGGCGACTATTATCGTAAAAATATCGTCTTCCCATTTTTTGAACAGTATCTGAAAGGCGTTACTGGCAAAGCGATGCCTGAGGCGCAAATGTTTGAAACTGGTACGAATGTTTGGCGCAGCTATCCATCCTGGCCGCCGCAACAAGCGCAATCCCGCAGCTTGTATTTAGGTGCCAATGGCAGTTTAAGCTGGACCCAGCCATCCTCTTCTCTTGCTGATGGCAACGCATTTGATGAGTATGTCAGTGATCCTAAAAAACCTGTCCCGTTTGTTGGTTATACCGCGATTGGTGTGCCAAGAGAATATCCGACATCCGATCAGCGTTTTGCCTCCACCAGATCAGATGTGCTGGTGTATAAGAGCCAGCCGCTGGAGGAAGATATCACCATCGTCGGACCGATTTCTCCTAAACTATTCGTTTCTACCACGGGCACTGATGCTGACTGGGTTGTGAAGCTGATCGATGTGTATCCGAGTGATTATCCTTCTACCGTAGAAGAAAAATCTAGACCCAATGATGTGCCACCACCTTCTATGACGATGGCTGGATATCAGCAATTAGTGCGCGGTGAACCCTTGCGCGGCAAATTCCGTAATGGTTTTGAAAAGCCGCAACCGTTCGTTCCTGGTCAGATTGAAAGCGTGAATTATTCTATGCCAGACGTCAACCATACTTTCCGTCGTGGTCACCGCATTATGGTGCAGGTGCAAAGTTCTTGGTTTCCGCTGATTGATTTGAACCCACAAAAATTTATGCAGATTCCTGATGCAAAGCCTGAAGATTTTCAAAAAGCGACTTAGCGCGTGTACCATGCACCGGGACAGTATTCCGCCATCGCGGTTCAAGTTTTACCGACGGAAAAATAGCGTCGATAAGCTAATCAGTGTTCGATGCAATGGCAACAAATGGTACTAAATGGTAGTAAAAAAGTGCCAAAAGCGCTTCGTGATCTGAGTGATGTCATTGACGTCATTTGATTACTTGATTCCTGTCTGACTTAGTTAAGCTGAGTCAGGCTTTCATTTATTTTTATGAGACACGATCGATGAAAAAAACAATGACACTACGTCGTAGCGCATTAGCGATTTTGCTGTGCTTCTCTTCAACCGCAGCGGTTCATGCCCAATCCAATACTAATAATCTGGTATTAGAGGCACAGACGATGGACCTCAAAGCAGATCCATGTACGAATTTTTTTGAATATTCTAACGGTACCTGGCTCAAGAATAATATGATCCCGGCCGACCGCTCCCGTTTTTCTGCTTATGACGAAGTGACTGAGAGAAATCTGCTGGCCTTGAAAGCGATTGCAGAATCCGCATCCGCCAAATTGGCAGAACCAGGAACTACCGCCGTTGTTAATCTGGTTGGTGCTTATTACCATAGCGGTATTGACGAGGCTCGGATCGAGGCCGATGGCGCCAAGCCACTGGCAGCAGATTTGGCGCAGATTGATGCGATTACTGATCGTACACAGTTGCTAGCTGTCATCGCCAGACAACATCAAATTGGTGTCGGATCGTTATTTAATTTTTATGTTGATCAAGATGCTAAAAACACGACGCGCTATATTGCGCAAATCGTTCAAGGTGGACTGGGATTGCCGGATCGTGACTATTACCTTAAGACCGATGTAAAGACGGTAGATATTCGTAAAAAATATCAAGCATATGTCGCCACTATGTTCACGTTGTTAGGTGATGCACCAGAAGTGGCAAAACAAAATGCAGCCGCAGTCATCGCATTCGAGACGCGCCTGGCAAAAGCCTCCTTAAGCAAAGTTGCACTGCGCGATCCACAAGCTTCTTACCACCTCATGGATATCAACGGCTTAAGCAAATTAAGCAAACTTGATGGCAATGCCAAGTGGGCAAACTATTTCAAAGACATAGGATTAGATCAGCCGGCACAATTTAATATCGGACAGCCAAAATTTATTGCGGAAGCCGGTTTGATGCTTAATACCTTACCGCTTCCTCAATGGAAAACCTATTTACGCTGGCAATTAGTCAACGCAAATGCCAAGGATTTATCTTCTGCATTTGTGAATGCTAATTTTGATTTTTACGGAAAAACTTTAGCGGGAACAAAAGAATTACAACCGCGTTGGAAGCGGGTATTACATAACCTCGATACCAATATCGGCGAAGCATTAGGCGAGCTTTATGTTGCGCAATTTTTTGGTCCAGATGCAAAAGCAGGTGTACTGGAAATGGTCGACAACATCAAGCAAGCGATGCGCGACAGTTTGAGTAAATTAGACTGGATGTCTGCCAGTACCAAACAGCAAGCTTATCGTAAGCTCGATACCATCGTAGTCAAAATTGGTTACCCAGATAAATGGCGTGATTACAGCCAGCTAAAGATTGATCCAAACTCCTACGCTGGTAACAACATGCGTGCTGCCGAGTTTGAGTTCAAACGCAATCTTGCCAAGTTAGGTAAGCCAATTGATCGTAACGAGTGGGGCATGACGCCGCAAACCGTCAACGCTTACTACAATCCTACGATGAATGAAATGGTCTTCCCAGCGGGTATTTTGCAACCGCCGCTGTACCATATTAAGGCTGATCTGGCCGCTAATTATGGCAATACTGGTGCGACTATCGGGCATGAGTTGACACACGCATTTGATGATGAGGGCCGTCAGTTTGATGCCGATGGTAATCTGAAAAGCTGGTGGACCAAGGCCGATGAAAAAGCCTTCTTAAAACGAGTAGCGGGAATAGAAAAACAATTTGACGAATTCAATCCTATCGAAAAATTGCATATCAACGGTAAATTAACTGCGGGTGAGAATATTGCCGATTTAGGTGGCGATAAAATCGCTCTGCAAGCATTGCGCGCAGCGCTGAAGAAGACGCCACAGCCCGAAGTGATTGATGGTTTGACGCCAGAGCAGCGCTACTTTATCGCCAACGCACAAAGTTTCCGTGGCAAAACACGTGATGAAAATTTGCGTCTGCAATTAGCGACTGATCCCCATTCACCTGAAAAATATCGGGTGATTGGACCTATCGCCAATATGCCAGAATTTGCCGAAGCTTTTAGCTGTCCTGCCGATCGCTCGCCGTTGCGCCCAGCAGGGAGGCGCGTCACGATCTGGTAACTTGGAACGGTCGTAGTCAGAGTAAATAACTAATACGGATAGAAGGTGTAATCAGACCCCGGCTGGATCATCGGGACTGATTACACCTTTTCCATTTCTTCTGCATCTAACGCGATCACATGAGTTTGCAGCATGCCCGTCTCGTCATGCCATTCGCGCACAACACATGCCTGGCCGAAATCATCCAGATCAACAATTTTAAAAAAATTACCGATCATTGATTCAAATAAAATTCTTTCATCTTCGGGAAAGCTTTTGATAAATTGCTTGTCCAGACTCACAATACGCACGATATCTCCCACCGCAACTGGTTGATTTTTACAGTCGAGTAATTTTGGGGTAGTCATATTGGGAGTCCTGAAGTGTGGTGATAGATGGGAGACGCATTATCCCATAGCTTGATGCCGCGGTTAAGTGTGCTTGCTCGTCTTGGTGTCTTCAAATATAAAATTATTTGAAATCAGATGTCTAGATTCTATAAGGCTTATGGCGCGAAAATAGCCTGCAAACCTTATAAGTGTTGAATGGTTTCCAACTCAATTGAGTTAAAAAAAGGGTAGTGCACCTGATGATATCACTACCCCAATGCTGTTAGTTACTACCTAAGCAGTCGCTCATTACTTACCTAATTGCGTCGGCATTGCGGGAGCCTGCTGGCGTTGTACTGGCTGATAGGTCTGCATTTTTTGCATGACATTCTGGATCGCTGCGTCGAGTTGTGTGTCGTGTCCGAGGTTGACTTCTGTCGGATCTAACTCGACATCAATGTCTGGTACGACGCCTTCATTCTCAACACGCCATTCGCCGTCTGGGGTAAAGAACCGGAAGAACGGTACTAGCAGATTGCCGCCATCGATTAGATCGGGATTGGTGGAGATGCCGATCAATCCACCCCAGGTGCGTTTGCCGATTAACGCACCCAAACCCAGACGTTTAAACGCATATGGTAAGAAGTCGCCGCCTGATCCTGCATCCTGATCAATCAGCATGGCTTTAGGGCCATAGATCGCTGCTCCTGGCGTATCAAACAGCAGGCCATCTCGGTCCTTCCAACTTGCCAGATATTTTCTGCTCAGGATGTCTGTGATGTAGTTAGCCGCTTGTCCACCGCTATTGCGGCGCTCGTCTACGATCAAGGCAGGTTTATCTGCTTGCGCATAAAACATGCGGTTGAAGTATCGATAGCCAGTTTCACCAGTATCTGGCAGATAAACGTAAGCGACTTTGCCGTTGGTTTTTTTCTGCACATACTCACGGTTTTTTTCTATCCATTGCCATTGGCGTAATGCAGATTCATTTCCGATAGGCTGCACGATAATCTGATGGGTTTGCTTGCTGGCCAGGTCACTGGTAAGCGTTAATGTCACTTGCTTACCTACCGTGTTTTCTAACAGTGAATAGATATTTTTGCTGGCATCCAGAGGTTTGCCATTAATCGCAAGCAAGTAATCACCAGGTTTGATTTGCAGGCCGGGGATTGCTAATGGTGCTTTTAAAAATGGATTCCAACGGTCGCCCGGCAGAATGTTTTTAACACGATAATGTCCTTGGTCGATGCTAAAGTCGGCACCGAGTAAACCTACAGCGACTGGTTTTTCTTCTTGCACGTCTCCACCACCGATGCGGTTATGACCGACCTGTAATTCACCGATCATTTCTACCAGCAAGTCGTTTAAATCCTCACGTCGTTGCACATGTTTAAGCAATGGTTGGTAGCGTTTATAAATACCGTCCCAGTCCAGTCCGTGCAAATTGGCATCATAGAAGAATTCTTTTTCCATCCACCAGGCTTCGTTAAAAATCTGTTCCCATTCCTCACGCGGATTGACCTTCATGCGTAGCTGAGATAAATCGATTGGTTTGGTTTCTAATTTTTCACCTGCATCGCCAATTTCTAGTTTGACTTTACCGGACTGGATTAAGATTTTTTTGCCATCACCACTGAGGCTGAAAGAAGCGATATTTTGTCTGAGTGATTTCGCTTTTTTGTCGTCAAAACTAAAACGGAACAATTCTGCATCGTCGTCATTTTTTGCAGAAGGCAGTTCATTGCTGACGCCGGGCTGACGATGCTCTAAATAAAATAGTGAGCCGTCGGAAGCGACCGCCAGCGTATCGTAATTACGCTCTGCCACTGGCAGCGCAACGATACGTTGTTGCAAGCCATCCAGATCAATTTTGACGGGCTTAGTTGGCTTGCCAGAGCTATCGTCCTTGGCTTTATCTTTACTCTCTTTATTATCCTTAGAGCTTTCTTTAGTATCGTCTTTAGCGCCTTCTTTTTTGTCGCTATCTTTTTTATCCTCGTCTTTTTTTGCATCATCTTTTTTATCGTTCTCATCACCGCTCTTCGGTAGCAGAGGCGATTTGCCGTCCGCCGCTAGTACGGCAACGTAGATGCCATTGCGCAAGGGACGTTCTTGGGTAGACATATCCAGTCCTACATGGGTGGGTCCAGAATTAGTCGACGCAGTAAAGTACAAATAGTCTGCCGCGGCAAAAACAGGATTATCGGCGTGGCTCATGCCATCGGTCAGATTGACGTTTTTACCCGTTTGGAAATCATGCAGTTTGATTTGTGAAAACTGGTTCGCACCCACCACGGTATATGCCAGCCAGCGGCTGTCGGATGAAAACGAGACAGCGAATTTAGAACGTCGGGCGCTCACATCGATCTTGCTGATATTGCCCGTCACCAGACTGATTGCATACAGTTGCAAGTGATTGTCCTGTAGCACGATCGTCTTGGCATCCGGTGACCAGTCTAATAAGTTGAAATAGCCTTGCTTGCCCAGCGCATAGGTTTTGGCTTTGTCTAAGCCGGTCTGATCGCGTACGACCAGACTATGCTGACGACCTGCATCTGAGATGTAGGCGATCTGCTTGCCATCAGCGCTCCAGATACCATCTTTTTCACGGATGCCTGAGGTCTCTGTCAAATTGCGGACTGAACCATCTTTCACCGGTACGGTAAATACATCGCCGCGGGCGCTAACGACGACACGTTTGCCGCTGGGGGACAGACTCGCCGAAGTGATATTGCTGCTGGCGTCTTTCCATTGTGGTCGCGCTTGTATTGCTTGCGCTGTTTGTGACTCCAGATCGACGTGGATGCTTTGTGTTTTGCCGCTGACCGTATCCAGTTCCTTAAGCGCGCCACCGACTTCATACACGACTGTCGTGCCATAAGCACCGAGGTTACGGACATCCCAAACGGTTTCTGTCGTGACTTGCCGTACTGTTTTATTTTGGCGGTTGTAAGCAAATAGATTGGCCGCACCATCTTTGCGATCAGAGATAAAAAATACCTCGTCGCCAACCCAGACAGGATTGCTGTCGTTGGCGTTCTCGTGAGGGATTTTTTCTAATTTGTTATTTGCCACATCCATAATCCAGACCGGTGGCGTGGTACCGCCGCGATGCTGACGCCAGCCGCTGGTACCGCTATATGCCTGACGGAAAGGGCGATAGGCCAAGAGTTTTCCATCGCCAGACCAGTTACCTTCAAAGGCAATGGCTTCCATGACTTTTTTCTCGTAACCGCCTTCCAGCGGCACCTCATACAACTGGTTACTGCGACTATTCGCGATTTCTCGGTTGGATGAAAACAGCACGCGTTTACCATCGGCACTCCAGCCCACCACCACGTCTTGACCAGGGTGCCAGGTCAAGCGCCGCGCTTCTCCGCCTTGGACTGGGATTACATACACGTCGGTATTGTTGTCATAGCTGGCAGAGAACGCCAGCCATTTGCCATCAGGAGAAAATTTGGGGGCAAATTCAGATGCCGGATGCGTAGTCAGTCGCATAGGATGTTGGCCGTCGCGATCTGCCAGCCAGATGTCACCTGCATATACAAACGCCAGATGGTCGCGGGACACCGTTGGTTGGCGCAGCAGCAGCGTGTCGGCAGCGTTTGCTGCCTGGGTAGTAAAACAGCTTGCCAGCAAGATGCTCAGAACAGATAGACGACCAAGTTGATGAATACGCATTCGACTCCTCCTTTATAAGTTTTCTAGTTCAGGCAGGTGCCTGAGTATATTTAGACTGACGCAAAATTTAGCATACACAGTTGCTATCGCTGCGTCTTGTCGACGCAAATTGTTTCAGTCTTATTATATTAATGAATTACATAGACTATTTCACCATAGAAATAGTTCGCAGTTTTAAAAAAATACCTCGGCGAGTCTAAGCTTTATAGCCAGTGTTGCGTTATTTGTCGATCTTGTTTGTGCTCAAGATTCCTAGTACGGCACGAAGTGAATCACTTGCTATTTTAATTAATAGGGGAGTATGTCGATAAATATGCGTTTAAGACCATTAATTATTTGGACAATAAAATATACTAAATAGGAGTATATTTTTATGAAGACTTAATTTTTTATCTAACTTTTAATGTAATTGCACGTTTGTTAGCGTATTGTTTGCCTGTCGTTGATTGCGGTCATAAAGTCGTTATCGCTTTCTGCCAAGACTCAATTCTTATCCGTCAGATGTAGAAGAGCGCATAAAATAGCGAACTTCAATACTTCCTATTTATTCGCTGGCAATACTGCACTCGATCTGATTTATTGCCTGCTCCCGTCTAAAAATCGTCTCCCAGTTCCAATACAAGAAAGCACACCATGAGCAGTTTGCCGCAATGTCCTCAATGCCAATCCGTCTATACCTATGAGGATGGCAGTAATTTTGTTTGCCCTGAATGTGCTCATGAGTGGAGCAAGGACGTAGTGGAGGATAGCGTTGATCAAAAAGCAGTGGTGCGCGACGCCAATGGCACGGTGCTCAATGACGGTGATTCGGTCACGGTCATCAAAGATTTAAAAGTCAAAGGTTCTTCTTTAGTCGTCAAGGTCGGCACCAAGGTCAAATCGATTCGTCTGGTGGATGGCGATCATGATATTGATTGCAAAATTGATGGCATAGGCGCGATGCAATTGAAATCGGAGTTCGTTAAAAAAGCCTGATGCTGAGTTTTAGCGCATCAGCATCAGGTATCAATAATGTGATTGCTTTGGTTTTTGCTAATTGGATAGCGGCAGGCGGTATAAATATGTAGCAAGGCGGGGCTCTAACTTACACATGCTGCATGCTGTTACAGCGGATTAAAGGGGGCGGTGCTATCATCGCCTTATTGTTCAGCAGCACTAATTAGTGATTCAAGCTAAATTTCTTACTAGCTTTTAAGAAAATTTTAAGCAAATTCCTGTACTCACTTACTCTCTTTTCTCTATGAATGAAACCGACGTCAAACGCTACCTGCCCTGGGTAGTAGCAACCGCCTTATTCATGGAGCAGCTCGACTCCACCATCCTCAATACCGCAGTCCCCTCAATGGCCCTCAGTTTGCAGGTCACACCGCTGAGTCTTAAAGCGGTTGTCACCAGTTATATCCTGAGTCTGGCGGTGTGTATTCCCATCAGCGGCTGGATGGCAGATCGCTTTGGTACGCGGCGTGTGTTCAGCACGGCGGTCGGCATTTTTACCTTGGCTTCTGTGCTGAGTGGTTTGTCAGTTAATGTGCCGATGCTGGTTGCCGCCCGGATTTTGCAGGGGATAGGTGCGGCGATGATGATGCCAGTCGGGCGCCTGGCGATTATTCGTACCTTTCCAAAATCTGAGCTATTGATGGCGATGAACTTTGTAATCATCCCGGCCTTGATCGGCCCTTTGTTGGGGCCGACGATTGGTGGTCTGATTGTGCATTGGTTACCCTGGAGGGTGATTTTCTTTATCAATGTGCCGGTCGGTTTGGTCGCGCAATGGCTGATCCACAAACATATGCCTGATTATCGTGGTGATGGCAATCGGCCGATTGATGTGATTGGTCTGCTGCTGTTTGGCGTTGGCACGGCCTTGCTATCTTGGCTGCTAGAGATATTTGGCGAACACCGGATAGACGGGACATCAGAGGGCATTTTATTTTTGCTGTCGCTTTGTCTGCTAGCCGCCTATGGCTGGCATGCACGCAATACGCCGCACCCCTTATTGCGTTTGACCTTGTTCCGCATCCGTACTTTTAGAGTCTCTGTGGTGGGTGGGTTTATCACGCGCCTAGGCTTGGGCGGTTTGCCGTTTTTGCTGCCTTTACTTTACCAGCTTGGTCTTGGATTGCCGGCCTGGCAATCTGGTTTGCTGATGATGCCCGCTGCTGCCGCTGCGATGGGGATGAAGCTGATTTCAGCGCGCGTATTGCGCCGCTTTGGTTATCGCAAAGTATTGATGATGAATACCGTCATGATCGGCGTGACGATTTGCACATTTGCTACGGTGTCTTCAGGCACACCGATTATCTGGATTGTTTTTTTAGGATTAACGCAGGGCTTTTTTAATTCGCTGCAATTCTCCAGCATGAATTCGATGGCGTTTGCCGATATTGGCACTGCCGATTCCAGTATGGCTAGTACGATTGCCAGTTCGTTGCAGCAGATGTCGATGAGCTTTGGTCTGGCTTGCGGATCTTTAGTGACGGCCTGGTATTTGGGGGACTTGCCGCAGTCGGACAAAGTCGCCGTGACCAGCGCCTTGCATCACGCATTTTTGACTTTGGGGGTAATGACGATGCTCTCGTCGCTGACATTTTGGACTTTGCGCGCCGAGGATGGTGAGAGCGTCAGCAAGGGCTTGCCAGCGGCAAATTGATTACCATCGCTGCTGCTAGATTAAACCCAGATTTTCCATTAGATCGCTACCACTTCGCAAAAAACCCAGACGGCGTGCGGTCTTCAGAGGGATAGCACCACCGCGATTTGAGTGGGAACGCTACAGCGACAATTGCACCTTTGGCGAAACTGCCTCGCGTTGTTGCTCCTCCTAGCAAGATGCAGCTTGCGTCATCGTCGCGTCTAGCCAGTCAGTTCGCCAAAGGCACACTTGTCGCTGTTCCAATGGAAAATCTGGGTTAAATATACTGGTAGTGTGTATATTTAATCGTCCAAGTAATCATTGGTCGGTGGGGCATATTTTATCAAATAGGTGGGGAGTATATTGATATTTCGACTGATGTCACCTGATTTTGACTGGATTTTTTAGTGATGGCTCAGCGTGCTGCCAGCAGATAAATTCTTTATTAATCTTCCTTAATAATTTTCTTTAATAGTTTTCCTACCCGGGTATAAAAAAACGAGAAATACCTCTTTCTCGTTTTTTGATGTGACTTAATGATTTACTTAGCCGCTACTTAATATCCTATCGTTTGTGCTGCCTCATGCACCAGTTGCTCAAATAAATCATGGCGCATCTGTGCAATTTCTCCCGATTTGACTGCGGCTAAAATTGCACAGCCAGGCTCGGTATGGTGATGGCAGTTATAGAATTTGCACTCGCCCAGATGCGGTAAAAATTCTGGGAAGGCGCGTTCCAGCATCCCTTCGCTCAGATGATGTAATCCAAACTCTTGAAAGCCCGGCGAATCAATAACGCCAGTTTTGTCATCCATCTGGTACAGACGGGTAAACGTTGTTGTATGTTTGCCCGTGTCCAATGCTGCAGAGATTTCGCGGGTGGCGATCTCAGCGTCGGGGATCAGCAAATTGATTAGCGACGATTTGCCCATACCTGACTGGCCGATCAGAATCGTGTGATTGTCCTGGATCAGTTCCATCATTGCGACGCGGGTTTGTTCCGGTGCGGTGGTGACCGACACTTCTAATACTGGATAGCCCAAGCCAGAATACAGCGCCAGACGTTCACGCGCTTTAGGTAAGCTGGCGGTGACGTCAATTTTATTTAAAACGATACTAGCTTTGATGCCGGATGATTCAGAGGCGACCAGCGCGCGTGATATCAGATCATCGGCAAAGCTAGGCTCGGTGGCGACCACAATGATCAGTTGCGTCAGATTGGCCGACAGCATTTTTGATTTGTATTGATCCGAGCGGTAGAGCAAAGTCGTGCGCGGTGTGATCGCCTCAATCACGCCCTGGTTCTTGGACGTGAGCTGATATTCAACAATATCGCCGACTGCTACATCACTTTTTTTACCACGTGTGACACAGTGCAGTTTGATACCTTCTGCCTGCACCAGATAATGACGGCCATGTGCAGCAATGACAGTCGCTAACAGCTTTTCGCTGGTGGACGATTTTGACTTGGGCTTGCTTTTGATCTGGCTCATTAAGAAAAACTTTGCTGAAAAATCGCATCGACTTTAGCGGCGCAAATAAAATCATTTTCAGAAATCCCACCTTTACCGCCGTTGACGGTATGCGTATCAAATTTGATCAGACAACGATTGTAGGTGACGACCATTTCAGGGTGATGATCTTCTGCATGGATTACGTAGGCGATGGCATTGATAAACGCCAGCGTCTCATAATAATTTTTGAAATTATAGGCTTTAACAATCCGCGGTCCATCTTGTGTCCAGCCCGGTACCGCGGCAAGATAAGTGGGCAAACTAGCTGTATCAAGACCAATGTCGGTCGGTACGGATTTTTTTGCTAACAGGTCTGTCGTTTTCATGATGCATTTACCTTGTAGAGTTCTGGTTAGGTTGCTGCTGAGCTTGATGCTGACAGCAGCTGCTTAATTCGCAAGGACGCAGGCGGATGCGAATCATAAAATTTGGAATGCAAAGGATCTGGCGTCAAGGTATTGGCATTGTCTTCATATAGCTTGACCAGCGCAGCAACCAGATCGTTGGCATTGGTATGTTTGGCGGCAAACGCATCTGCCTCAAACTCATGTTTGCGCGAACTGATCGAGGTTAGTGGCGACAGCAAAAAGGTGAAGACGGGCAGTGCCAGCACAAACAAAATCAGCGCCATTGCATCGTTCGACGCCAGTAACATCGGGTCAACACCCAAGCCGTTATAAAACCATAGTTGTTGTTTGAGGTAGCCCAGCAAAGCTAAAAAGCCTAGCGAAACCACAAACATCACGCCGATGCGCTTAACAATGTGTTTTAGCTTGAAATGTCCCAGTTCGTGCGCCAGCACGGCTTCAATTTCTTCCGGTGACAGACGTGACAGCAATGTATCAAAAAATACGATGCGTTTAGCCGCACCAAAACCTGAGAAATACGCATTACCATGCGCGCTGCGTTTGGAACCGTCCATCACAAACAAACCGCTGGACGCAAAGCCGACACGCTGCATCAAGCCTTCAATCCGGGTACGCAAACTGTCATCCTCCAGCGGAGTAAATTTGTTGAAGATCGGTGCGATTACGCTAGGATAAATTAGCATCATTAGTAGTTGAAATCCGCTCCATACCAACCATGCGTACAGCCACCACAATGCGCCAGATTTTTCCATCAGGCTCAGTACTACCCAGATGAGCGGCAAGCCAATCGCTGCGCCAAGCAAGGTGCTTTTGATCATGTCACCAAAGAACAGGGCAGGTGTCATTTTATTAAAACCAAATTTTTGTTCCAATACGAATTGCCGGTAATAGTCAAAAGGCAATTCGATTACGCTACCAATGGCTGCAAACGCAGCGAGCAAACAAAGTTGGTACACCATGCCAGGACCGGTGAGTTTGATGATCATCACCGACAATAATTGCAGGCCGCCGAGTAAGGTAAATCCGATCAATACAGCGGCATTCAACACCAGCAGCAACAAGTCTAGCTTAGTCTTGGCGACGGTATAGTCAGCCGCTTTTTGATGGGCAGAGAGAGGGATTTTTTCGGCAAATTCTGCCGGAACCGCAGCTCGGTGCCGTAAAACATGGCGTAGTTGCCGCGAACCCAGCCAAAATCGCACGACGAGGGTCACTAATAAAAATGCCGCGAATAAAACGGAAAATGCTACAGAAATCATGGGAAAATGCCACATTGATTAAGAGAAGGAAGAATTATGTCACAAGCTACCGACATTCAAGCAAACACTGCATCTGATAAGCCAGCGCCGACCCCACCGGCAAAGCCAAATGAGTTCAATCTGATCTGGCTGGACATGGAAATGACCGGTCTTGATCCCGACAATGACCGCATCATCGAAGTGGCCGTTGTCGTCACCGATATGCAATTAAACGTCTTGGCTGAAGGTCCGGTATTCGCGATCCACCAGTCGGATGAGACCATGGGCAAGATGGACGCCTGGAACAAAGGCACGCACGGTCGCTCAGGTTTGATTGAACGTGTTAAGGCATCGACCGTGTCGGAAGAAGATGCAGAAAAAGAATTGATCGCTTTCTTAAAACAATATGTACCGGCAGGAAAATCGCCGATGTGCGGTAATTCAATTTGCCAAGATCGTCGTTTTATGGCGCGCGGTATGCCTAAACTGGAAGCGTTTTTCCATTACCGAAATCTGGATGTATCGACGCTGAAAGAATTATGCAAACGCTGGAAGCCAGCAATTGCCAGCGGCTTTAAAAAACATCAGAAGCACACAGCGATGGCCGATATTATCGAGTCGATTGAAGAGCTGAAATACTACCGTGAACATTTCATCAAGGAGTGATCTGAAGTTTGGATTTTAGTGTGGCCTTGATTTGGTGTTTAGCGAGATGTTTGCTTAGATGCCTGATGTAGAGTGTCATTTGCTTAAAATAAAAAAACGCGCCAATGGCGCGTTTTTTTATTGGACGATACTTATTCAGCAGTACTACACATAAACACTACTCCAAATTGATATTGCTAATTTGCAGCCTGTTGACATTTAAGAAGGCGGGTAATTTTGTACCCTTTACTTTTACATTACGATTTTGCCATTCGCGCAATTGCACCAGACGATTTTTATCATCGCTTTCTAAACGCCAGACTTTGCCGTTGACATCGCTCACCGCCAGCCACAAGTTTATGTCTGATCCCTTTAAAGTCAGCATGCCAGAAATCGTCAATTGCTCGGCGACCGTATCAGTTTTTGCAGAACTTTGGGTTGCTGCTGCCGGAGTTGCTGCTATCGCTTGCGCCCGATGCTCAGCGCAAGCAATCAATAGCGTTGAGACTGTCAGTGCTGGTAGCAAATAAAATAGCCGGTGCGAGATGAGATTTTTTTTCATGGCTTGTCTTAATGGGGAGGCGTGGCGATACAGTCACGCCTCCCTACATTAATGAATCACCAAGGTGACAGACGTACCCGATGGCACCACTACCGAGTTTTTGGTGTAGGTGCCAGAAGTGATGCTGTCTTTAGCGTAAGTGTGTGTAGTTGCCGTGTAGCTGTTGTTTAAACTTGTTGCCGTGGCTGGCTGATATATCTTCGCCAAGGTGCCAATATCGATAGCTGCAAAACTGTAAGTCGTACCACTATCAACATAGGATGCCCCGGGGAAGCCAAAGCCCGACGGTAAATTAGACCCTGGCATCCCACCAAACATGGATGCACCGAACTTAGTAAATTCGTCAGCCATTCCTGTTCCGCCCAATGTTTTAATCAAATTATCGAGACAAGTATAGCTAGTCGGACTAGTTGTTCCATTTAGGTTATCACTGCAATTCGTGATCAAGTTTTTAGCAAGTGCGACACCGTAACGACGATTCATAAATGCGCCAAATGATCCGCCCATCGCATAACTATTACTTGCGTTATTAATATCTGATGCCCAGTTAATATAACTAACGCCACCGCCAGATTGTAAATAATCAGGGATACGCACTGAGGTCATTTTATCTATACCATTCAGACTGATATTGGCAAGAATATCTTCACTCATCATGGCTGAAGTTTCTTCTAACCAGGTGTCATGATCAACACCTCGCAGAATAGCTCTTTGATAAAAATTAATCATATGTGTTGATTCATGCAACAGTGTTGATTTAACGTAGTCTGGGTCATTTTTGATCGAGGTTGCATTGACAAAAAATGCGAGTGCTTGGTTTGAGCTGGAGTAATCAATTTTACTAGGTGATGGATCTTTGTAGGTTTTCAACACATTATTGAATGCAGCAAAATAGCCTGCCCATCCAGTATTGCTTGGGACATTCAGGATAACAACATTAATATCTTGCAAGCCAGCACTGTCATTGATGAGTTGTGAGGAATAGTTTGCAGCAGCAGTGCCATATGCATCACCCAATAAGGACACTAATTTGTCAAATCCTGCTGTTCCAGGACCACCTTGGCCATCAAATGCACAGTAGGTCGCACTAAGCGCTAACACGTCACTATCTTTGATGGTGCCGCTACTGGTTGCTAATGGGTCAACCCAAAATACGGCTTTGCGTCCAGAAGACAAAGTACAGATTTGTTTAACCGCCACGTTGTTGTAGATCACGGGCGCTTCATAGTTATCTGTCCAGCTGCGAGTGGTGTTAAGTACAGGCGTTGCGTGAGGTATTACAGCATTGATTGCATTTGTATTGGGGGCTAAATTAGCAGAAGTTTTCGCTGCAAAACTACGCGTCATTAATTGTTGTGCTATCTGATGATTTTTCTCAAGCATTTTTGTATGGGCGTAATTTTCATCTTGATGCAGAGCTAAAGACATCATATTTAAATTCGCCACTGGCGCAGTTTGAGCATTCGATGCGATCAGTCCCTTTGGTGCAATTTGTGAACTAACAACACTAGAGCCGCTGGATGGGACGGTGTAGGCAGTTGTTGTTGATGCATTAGAAAATACCAAGGTCGCACTATTTGTTGCTGTTACACCAGAGATCGCGATGTTGACTGATTGCGGGCTGTTGCTATTGTTGCTGTAGGTCCAGACGCCAACGCCGCTGCCGCTATAAGTTGTGGCACTCGTCGCACCGCAATTGGTGCCTGCACAAGCAGGAGTTAAGGTGTTTGACGAATTTAAAGGCAAAACACCGACGACGATACTGCCGGTACTGGATTTGTTATTACTGTTGCTGACCGTAACCGTTGCTGTGTAGTTACCTGCTGCAGTGTAAGCATGAGTTGCGGTTGCTGTGTTGGCAGTAATGCCATCACCAAAATTCCACAAGTAAGTTAATGGCAACCCGTTTGGATCAGTCGATGCAGCGCTGAAGGTTTCTACTTTATTTACCGTCGTGGTGAGTACTGTTGGTTTTAATACAGGTGCTGATGGCAAGTCAATGTTGACGGTATAAGTGGATTTGGCCGTCGTTCCCAGATCATTGCTTGCAGTTAAGGTGACCGTGTAAGAGCCGCTGGCGTTGTACGTATGATTAGTTGTTGCACCGGTTCCTGTGGTGCCATCACCGAATGCCCATGCGTAAGTGACCGTACCGCCGCTAGGATCGCTGGAGCTGCCTGTAAAGCTGATGATTTGATTTGCCTTGAAACCTGTCAGTGCCGTTGCCGAAATCACCGGTGTCGATAGCACTGCATCGATGACAGTAAATGATGCCGTAGCCTGTGCACTTGCACCCGCGCTATCACTCGCTACCACCTTGACGGGGTAGGTTCCTGCTGCTGATGCGGTGATATCAATGCTGTTTCCAACCAGGACTGGCTGGGTACCAACAGTCCAGCTATATGTAATTGGTAGATTCGATGAGGCAGTTGCTGTAGCGGTTAAATTAAATTTTCTGCCTGCATACAGTACTGACTGACTTGGGGGATTGATTTTTACGGTTATTGTTGTCGCTGGAGTTGCTGCGGCAGGAGTCGCATCTCCGCCACCACCACCGCCACATGCGGATAAGCCAGCAATGACAAGAAATGCCAGAGCGATTTTAGATAAATGAGTTTTCATCGAGTACAAAATAGTAGGTAAATAAAATAACAATTAATACTCTGAATTAGTGCTCTGAATTTGCACTCTTAAGGTATCGCTTGCCAGCTCAACAAATTAGAATTCTCTTGTTCGCTACGATAAATTTGAAATGACTTAAAAAGTCTAGTGCATCTATATGTGAAATATACAGGTAGGGAGTAATTTTAATCGTCCATTTAAAGTGCCGATCTTAAGGCGATTAACGCCTATACTCCCCACTTTTTTGTAACTATTCGTATCAATTCGTATTCAGAACTTCAAAAAATACCTCAGTAGCTTAATTGAAGGTCTAACCGACACGTTCGACTAAAAAGTGCAGTTAAAACCTAGAACTGAAACCTAGAACTGAAACGTAGAACTTAAACGCCCAACAATTCCACTTCAAAAATCAAGGTTGCGTTGCCTGGAATGACGCCGCCTGCACCGCGTGGACCGTATCCCAATGCAGATGGAATCGTCAATTTGCGGGTGCCGCCGATTTTCATACCTTGTACGCCTTCATCCCAGCCTTTGATTACATGACCAGCACCTAATGGGAATGAAAACGGATCATTACGGTCTTTGCTTGAATCAAATTTTTTGCCAGCACTGCCATCTGGATTTTGCAGCCAGCCGGTGTAATGAACGACGACATGATTGCCAGCTTGCGCTTCTGCGCCTTCGCCGACGATAGTGTCTTCATATTGCAGGCCGGATACGGTAGTGATTGTGGTCATGATTTTCCTTAATTAAAAAATTGATGCAATTGTAATAGAGCGAATGATTCTTCAGTGCAATGCCCTAACAGAAATTTTAGTCGATTTCTTCAGATTTGCTTGGGATTTACTCAAAATAGATCGCTACGATAACGGGTGAATTAACAGGTGAATTAACGGGTTAATTAACGGGTGAAGTATGACGCAAGTCTTGATGGCTACATTTTGATTTCATTTTGAGTACATTCTGAATACATCACGGGGATATTGTAATTAATATTTTGGAAATAATATCTTGAAGTTCACAGCTTGTAACGCTTGCATTAGGTCTTGCGGGTTAAAATAGTGTCCATTATTTTTAATCTGTCCTCACATTGCAAAGCGGTAAAAATTCATGCTTAGTCGTATTTTGTGTTTGCTGTTGTTCGTGTTGTCTTCGTTCCCCGTTATTGCACCACAAGCAGAGGCTGGTATTGTTGTAGTGCTTAATTCCCGCGATGCCACAGTCAGCCTGCTGGATCAAGAGTCCCAAAAAGAAATCAGCACCTATGCCATCGGTAAAGAGCCACATCATTTGATGGCAACACCCGACAATAAATCGGTAATCGTCGCCAATGCTGTTGGTAATGAATTGGTTTTTCTGGACCCGAAAACAGGCCAGGTGCAGCGCCGCATGAAGGATATTGCCGATCCTTATCAAATTGGATTTTCGCCTGACCAAAAATGGTTTGTCTCTAATTCTTTGCGGCTTGACCGGGTCGACTTTTATCAATACGGCGGTAAAGATCTTAGCCTGGTTAAGCGTGTCCCCTTGGCTAAATTACCTAGCCACATGGCGTTTGATGCTGCCAGTACGACTGTGTTCATTACTCACCAGGGTAGCGATCAGGTGTCTGCGATTGATTTGGCAACGCAAAAAGTTAAATGGACGCTGCCGGTAGGCAAACTTCCCGCAGGTATTGCGATGACGCCGGATGATAAATATTTATTAGTCGGCATTATGGGGAGTGATTATGTCGAGGTGATTGATTGGCGTGCTCAAAAAACGATTAAACGTATTAAGACCGGAGCAGGGGCGCACAACTTCCGCGCTTTGGGTGATAAACGTAATACGTTTGTATCTAACCGCGTTTCCAATACGATTAATATCATCGATCAGATATCGCTAGAAAATGTAGCGACGATTGATGTGCCGGGTGGCCCGGATTGTATGGAGCTGAGTGCCGACGGTAAGACCTTATGGGTAACGCTGCGCTGGATTAAGAAAGTGGCCGTGATTGATGTGCCATCCAAAAAAGTTCTCAAGCTAATCCCAGTTGGCCGGTCGCCGCATGGCGTTTATTTTATGGATCATGCGCCGCGTATTTAGCTGCATTTAGACGAACCGCAGGCTCAGAGACAAAATACATGATCCATTATCGCCGTCAGATTATTACTTTATTAATCTCGTCCTTGAATGTGCTGCCAGTCATGGTCAGCGCTGCTGAAATTATTAATGGCGCTGCCTGCAAGGCAAAGATTTATCTCACGTTTGATACCGGTAGTCAGTCGCAAGCAGAATTGATCGCCAATACCCTACGCCAGCATCACATCAAGGCGACGTTTTTTCTAGCGAATGAAAAGACCATTAAGGGCGATTATTCTCTTGACCTAAGTTGGGCGCCTTTTTGGAAGAAACTGGTTGAGGACGGTCATGCCTTTGGTACGCATACCTTTGATCACGTTTATGTAGTCCGTGATCTGAGGGATGGACGGATAGAAGTCAAACCGCAGTTTGGTGATTCTGCGGGAAAAAAATTAGTCTGGACGCCGCAGCAATATTGCGACGAATTAAAACGGGTCGATCAGCGTTTTCAGCAATTAACAGGACGCCCGCTAGATCATTATTGGCGTGCGCCTGGTGGCAAGCTCACTAAGAACTTACTCAGCGCCGGGCAAGCCTGCGGTTACGCCCATGTTGGCTGGGCGCCTGCCGGATTTTCTGGCGATGAATTATCTAGTGAGGCCTGGAGCAATCCGGTCTTATTGCAACGTGTATTAAGTCAGCTCAAAGACGGTGATATTTTTATGGCGCATATGGGCATCTGGTCACGTAAGCAAGCCTGGATGCCAGAAAATTTGCAGCCTCTGCTAACAGGACTTGAGGCCAAAGGCTATTGCTTTGCAACTTTGCGTGAACATCCTATGTATAAAGCGGCTCAATAAAAAAGTAAGTCCTAACAGTGCAAAACAATAATTCCGTTGAACAGTAACCTCGCCCTTTTTAAAAACACCTCATGAACTTCCTCGATCTATTCGCATCGCTGCAAGCCTGGATTTTTGAAACACTGGTACAGCCTGTAATTTTTTTTACGGGGCTGGGCGAATTTACTGAAGATGCGTTTGAAGGCGTTGAATGGTTTTTGATTGGCGTGTGTGAACTACTTATTTTATTTGTGCTCTTGCGTCCGCTAGAAGCTTTGATTCCTGTGCATCGATTTAATGATCGTAATGCTCGCTGGAATGATTTTATTTATACCGCTTTGCATCGCCTTGGTATTTTCTCTTTACTGATCTTTGTCTCGCTTGATCCGGCGCTAGATGCGTTGACTGGTGTCTTACATTTAGAAGGTGTCAATCCTTTTAATCTTGACAATCTCTGGCCAGGTTTGGTCGATTACCCTGTATTGGTTTTTATAGTGTATCTGGTGGTGCTGGATTTTTTTGACTACTGGTATCACCGCGCCTCGCATCAGTTTAACTGGTGGTGGGCTTTGCATAGTTTGCACCATAGCCAGCGTGATATGAACTTATGGAGCGATAACCGTAATCACTTGCTGGATGATTTTATTCGTGACGTGTATATGGGTTTAATCGCTATTGCGATTGGCGTGCAGCCGGGACAATATGCTTTGCTAGTTGTGATCTCGCGCATGGTCGAGAGCTTGCAACACGCGAATATTCGTTTGCATTTTGGCGCCATAGGCGAACGCTTGCTGGTATCGCCACGCTACCACCGCACTCACCATGCGATAGGTATTGGACACGAGTCGCAGGGGAGTGGCACCTTAGGCGGACACAACTTTGCTGTGCTGTTCCCGATCTGGGATATGCTGTTTGGTACCGCTTTATTTAGTAAGGAATTTTCTATGACAGGTATCCGCGATCAATTGCCATCACCAGATGGCAGAAGTGGCAGAGAATATGGTCGTGGCTTCTGGTCGCAACAAAGTCTGGGTTTAAAACGACTATTCGGATTAGACCATCGGACCGCCACACCGATGAACGCGCAAACAGATCGACAAACTGGTTTCAATAAGGAGGCAAGTTAATGCGCCGCTTACTGCATGTAGGCAGCTCTATGGGGCGCGCTTTTGTTGGCCAATTTCATCCTCGTATGTTGATGCTGACCTTGTTGCCCTTGATCGTCTCCTTATTGTTATGGAGCGGATTAATGTGGTGGGGCTTGCAAAGTCTGATCGATTTTATTCAAGAGTCTTTGTTGCAGCATGATGGCTTTCGGCTGGCGGGTGATTTCCTCGCAGTGCTCGGTGCTTTAGCATTGAAGACGGTACTCGCACCCTTACTGGCAATGTGGCTACTGCTGCCGCTGATGATCGTGACGACCCTCATTTGTATTGGCGTATTTGCGATGCCGATGATTTCTCGCCATGTACAAAAACGTGATTATCCTCATCTGGAGGCCAGACATGGCGGCTCTTTATTTGGCAGCTTATGGCACGCTTTGTCCTCGTTTTTAATTTTTGTATTGCTCTGGTTTGTTTGTCTGCCTTTGTTGTTTGTGCCGGTCGTCAATGTCGTAGTACATGCCGTTTTATGGGGTTGGTTGACCTATCGCGTAATGGCTTATGATGCGTTAGCAGAACACGCCGATGCAGCCGAGCGTATTGCTTTGTTGCGCACACATCGCTGGCCTTTATTAATGATCGGCACGATGGCTGGCGCTTTGGGCGCTGCACCTAGCATGATGTGGTTAGGCGGCGTATTGGCGGTAGTATTTTTGCCTATGCTGGCCGCACTGGCGATAGGCCTGTATATCTTGATTTTTGTGTTTTGTGGGATATGGTTTCAGTACTATTGTTTGAACGCACTTGCGTTGCTGCGTTGCAAAGCACAAGCAGATGAAACAGTAGATACATAAGCAGAATACTCAAAACTGTTTCAGCGGCTTAGTAGCGTTCTGCTCCGCATTGCAAATGTGATTTTGCGTATTCAATTTTGCGAATTTAAATTATGCATTGATTGAATCAGATTCAAAAACCTGGGAGTTAATTATGGCGATCGGTCTTATCATTATTGGTGACGAAATTTTATCTGGCAAACGTGCGGATAAACATTTACCCAAAGTAATTGAGCTATTAACTGCGCGTGGTCTGCAACTGGATTGGGCAGAATATATTGGCGATGATCGCACTCGCATCACATCCACGCTAGAGCGCTCTTTTGCAGGTAACGATATTGTATTTGTTACAGGTGGTATTGGCGCTACACCGGATGACCATACCCGCCAATGTGCGGCAGCAGCATTGCATTTGCCGATTGTTTTACACCCGGAAGCAAAAACCTTAATTGAACAAAGAATTACCGATATGCTGATCGAAGCTGGTAAGCCAGTTGACTTGAATTTGCCAGAGAATTTGCATCGTCTGAAGATGGGGGAGTTTCCACAAGGCGCACAAATTATCCCCAATCCGTATAACAAGATTCCCGGGTTTGCGATTCAAAATCATTACTTTGTACCAGGCTTCCCTGTAATGGCATGGCCAATGCTGGAGTGGGTACTTGATTCGCATTATTCACATTTGTTCCATCAGCACGCCAGGGCAGAAAAATCGGTTTTGGTATTTGATGCGATGGAATCGACGCTAACGCCAATGATGGAAGCGTTGGAATCACAATACCCTTTAATCAAAGTATTTAGTCTGCCCAGCGTCGGTAATCACCAGATACGCAGGCATATAGAGCTGGGTGTCAAAGGTGAGCCACAACAAGTCGAGGCTGCTTTTGATGCGATGTTAAAAGGCTTAGATGGCTTTCAGGCGGAATACGTCCCAGCCTGATTTTTATTATTCCGCATTTGGTACTGACTTCTCTTCACAATTCGCTCAATGCAAAAAATCAAATTCACATTGTTTTCTGTCAGAGCGCTGCTGATCGCTTTTGGTCCTATGATCCTGGCGGTATTGCTAGTTTGTGGCGTCGGATATTGGTTAGTCGATCCAGCGCCGCCGCGCACAATTGATTTTGCGACAGGGCAGGAGAATAGTCCTTATCAACGCTTTGCCAAACAGTACGCCGACGAGTTGGCAAAAAATGATATTACGATCCGCTTCCAGGCGACTCAAGGTTCTCAGGAAAACTTAAAACTGATCAGCGATCCCGACTCTGAGATAGAGCTCGGTTTTGTCCAAAGCGGCTCTACTAACGAAGCCGATACTTTGGATAAGGGATTGGTATCTCTAGGCAGTTTATTTTATGAGCCGATCTGGATTTTTTATCGCGGCACCAAAGAAATCAGCACCCTCAATCAGTTTAAAGGTAAGCAAATTAATGTAGGGCCAGAAGGCACTGGCGTAGCGCGTTTGTTTAAGCAGATATTGTCAGTCAATGGCATGGAAGCTACAGACGTCCATCTATCTAGCCTGGAAGATACACCCGCGACGGTCGCACTGTTGGATGGCACTATAGACGTGCTGGTATTTAGCTCTGCATCAGATTCACCGCTACTGCAAATGTTGTTGCAAACACCGGGTATCCAGCTATTTGATTTTGCACAGGCGGAAGCTTATACCCGGCGTTTTCCGTTTTTATCTCATGTGGTACTGCCGCGTGGCATCGTTGATCTGGGTAAAAATATTCCAGCTAAGGATTACCATTTAATCTCGCCAACCGCAACCTTAGTCGCGCACGAAAGTCTGCATCCCGCGTTGATCAGTTTGCTACTACAGGCAGCACGCAAGATTCATGGTGGCGCTGGTTGGTTCCACAAACAAGGTGAATTTCCTTCTGATAAATACATAGAAATCCCCGTGGCAGAGCAGGCGGAAAAATTCTATAAAAATGGACCACCATTTTTGCAGCGCTATCTAAGTTTTTGGTTAGCCAATTTTGTAGAACGCATGTGGGTCGTGATTGTCGCGCTGGGAGCCTTGATTTTGCCGTTGTCAAAAATTATCCCACCGCTGTATGTCTGGCGTATTCGTTCCCGCGTCTATCGCTGGTACGGTCAGCTGATGATGGTAGAGCAGGCAATTGATAACGTTAGTCCTGATCAGCGTCAGCAAGTTTTCTCGGATCAATTAAAAATGCTTGATGAGATAGAAGAGAAGGTCAACCGTATTTCTATCCCGCTGTCTTATGCCGTCGAACTATACGGCTTGCGCAGTCATATCAACTTTGTTCGCAAGCGGGTAGAAGGCCTGATGGTAGTTTAGCCCTGTTGAGTTAGTCGACATAGTTGCCTGATTGCAGGACTAAGATGATTTAGTCGGCAGAATTGATATGGGTGTAAGACGGCACGAGGTATTTTGTAAATTAATCCCAGATGCTGGTAGTAAATGCTATTAGAATAAGATTCCTAGATTATTTTTGTCTGCCTACGCTCACACTGTATCTTTTCTCCCACCACGAAACTGACTATGAAACTGACCACGAAATAGCATGAGCGCCAATTTGTCTCCCTTGGTTAATTTGAGTTCTCAGGTTTTTTATATCTTGAGTAATTATCTTTTGCCGGTCGGTATTGCGATTGCATTAATCGTATTGATTTTATTGTTGCTATTTGGTCGAGGTAAAAATCTTGAGCCTGTGATTCTCATGCCTGTGGTTGATGAAGATCTCCCTGCACAAGATAGCCGCATCGCGTTGTTGATTGTCGATGATTCAGCTGTCGCGCGCGCCAAATTATCAAAACTGTTTGCGATCGATGGATACCGTGTAGAGCTGGCAGTAGATGGTATTGAGGCGATGGAGAAGATGTCACAGCAATTTTTTTCTGTATTGATCACAGATTTAGAAATGCCCAATATGAATGGTCTGGAATTGATTGCAGCCGTTCTCGGTAGTATGGAGACAGAAGACATGCCCATCATCGCAATCACCGGGCATGACGAATTGCAAGCGCGGGTGCATGAATATCAAGGTCTATACGGTATCTTCAAAAAACCATGGAACGATAGAGAATTGCTGAAACGAGTCGAAGCTCTGGCAAGTCTGCGCAAGCCACATTTAGCCACTGCGATCTAAAAAGTATTGGCAGTATTTAAGTCAGATTTAAGAATGTTCTGTATTCAGCAGGCAAATCAGCATCGATAATTACAACAAAAGACAGATTGAATTGAAAAGATTTGCACTGATTTTGTTACAAGTTCGTCTCGACTTATTACGCTCTTTAGCGGCTCTAAAACAACGCTCAAAAATACGTGCCCTATTAGCATATCAAAAAACACCTAGCCCCAATTTTTAGCGCAACGCTATTCCCCGTCTAATCGCTTTGGATTGATAATACGTTTTTACAAACTGATCCAAACCGTTACACAGTACTGCTCCGTATCGCTGCATCATCCATAAAATCAATATTTTATATGTCATTTTTCGTCGTCAATTTCGAAAGAAAATAATGCGCTTTGCGTTTGCAGGATGTGACAGAGATCTCAGCTTATTTAAAGCTTTGATTGCAGAAGAGTGGGAGCCGGTTCAACTATTCTCGGTACCAGAAATTAATCATCTCAGTACCAACAAAGATTTGCTCGCACTTGCGCAAGCTAAAAAAATTTCTATCCATCTTTCTCGTATGAACGAGCACGATCTAGCCGGACTACACGAGATGCAGTGTGACATTCTGGTCGTTGGCAGCTATAACTGGCGTATACCGGAGTGGAAAAACTACTTGTCGTACGCGATTAATTTTCATCCTGCACCGTTACCGCTGGGACGCGGCCCTTATCCTATAGTGAACGCGATTTTGCAATCACATAAAACCTGGGCGGTTACTTGCCACAAAATCGCACCGGATTTTGATACTGGCGAGATACTCGATAGCGAAGTCTTCCCGCTTTTGCCACATGAGATTCATGATAGTTTGGAAATCAAAATTCAGATCGCAAAGAGCAAGCTGGCAAGTCGTATTGCCAGGAATTTTCCAGCGCTCTGGCAAGACGCGCAGATACAAACAGGCGGTGAGTATTGGCCGCTGTTCAAAGATGAAGATAAAACTATCGACTTTGCTCAACCGGTTTACAACATAGACAGGCAATTACGTGCTTTCGGTCCGATTGAATGTATAGCACGCATTAACGACAACAAAATTTTGATCAAAGCCGGATACGTCTGGCCAGAGCCACATAGCCATTTGCCAGGGCAAGTTATACACGTCAGTGGAAAAACGGTCGTCATCGCCTGCACAGATGGTTTTCTTGCGGTGACGGATTGGTATTCTGTGTGAGTACAGCAACTAGGTTCTGCTAGCGATTTATTTTTGGCTCGTATGCATTATTCACAACGCTTACAAGCGGTAGCTGATGCAGCAAGTGATGGGATTATTTAGCAGGGAAAAGAATTTGAAGAGAACAGAATTGATCAGATCAGCCAGATGATCATTTTGGACGTGGTGTTGAGCTTTTAAAACTTAACACCACGTTGGCACATCTACAGTACGCGTGGCGCACCGTAGCTTGGATAATTAACGCAAACGCATCAGTATCCGCAATACGTACCAGAACATCATCGCAACAGAGGCAAACAATTGTAGTGCAGCGCCGACATAACGATCTTCCGGATAATGGTTGATCACATTGGAAGCATCATACAAAATGGCTGCACCTGCTAAGCCGACCATCGCCACGCTAAAGAACAAACCTAACTGGAAACCAAAAATAGCGCCGCAGACGATCAAGATCAGCGCCATAATTCCGCCCCATTTCAATAGGCTACCAAGAAAAGAAAAGTCTTTACGCGACACATACGCTACACCGACCAGACACACAGTCGCCAGAATCGTGATCAAGCCAGCGTCAGAAATTGCACCTGGCGCAATGGTGTTGGCAATTACCAGCATCGGTACAAAAATAATCGCTTCTGCCAGCACATAGGCACCCAGCGCAGCGTATTGCAGAGGCACGCTTTCAACGGTATGTGCCGCACGTGACGCCAGCCAGCCGACTAACATAAACGCACCCATGATCACGAGCCAAGGCAAGCCCAACATCGCTTTTGCCAATACTTCAGCGATACCGGTTTTGAACAAAATAACCTCGATTGCAGTGAACGCGAGGATAGCGCCACCGAGATGATTAAAAGTCTTACTGATAAAACGCTCACGCGCCGGACCATAGCCTTGTTGGGTGCTTGTCAGTTCCATGAATTTCCCTTTTGGATTTATGTTTTCTATGTTTGTACATTGTTGCAGTCAACTGTGCTGCAAACTACTGATGCAATCAATCACCTGTTAAAAGAACAAGTCCCTCATTCTACAACAGGCCATTGTGCCTTTTTGTTTAATTGCATTAAGCGAGGTATCAAGCTCGGCTTACTTCGCCGATGATTCAACTGGCTTTGGCATAAGGTGAGTAGTCCACAACACGCTCAATATCTTCCATTTGCCCTCGGTAGTTTTCATCATTTGCCAAGTCTCGACACCATAGTTTTGTACCTGATCGTTGAGTAAAAACTCGTAGTCGAACATGACCCAGGCGATATGTCCGTCTTGCGTGATTTGGATATTACTAAATTTTTCGTCCAAAGCACCTTTTTCGCTACCGATAAATTGTGCAAAGTTAGCGTAGCTGCCTGTCGCGGTGCCATCAAAACTCGCATCAAATTTCTCTCGTACATTTTTTACCATTTCTGGTGAGCTTGGAGATTCGAACATGATTTTTGAATTGAGCATCAGGCTCGATAACATCTTCAAATCTTTGCTGCGTACTGCTGCTTGAAAATCTTGTGTTACCTGTGTGATTGCCTGCATATCTTCTGGTGTACTGCTGCGTAAATGCACTGGCGGACTGTCAGCAAAGGCAGAAAGTGAGGAGAGTAAAGTACAAGTTAAAACCGCTGCAGTGAGATGTCGGATCATGGGAGGACTTTCGTAGAAGAGTAAACGCAAATCGTAGGTGATCTGTGCTGGTAGATCAATACAATTTTGATTTTTGGCGCGGCGCGAATCCAGGCGTTTAAATTACATCACAGGACTGTTCATGAACCCCAGTAAAACAAGTCCTTCCTCATCCAGGCAAAAAGAGCGCGTTTAGGTGTCCGTTTATAAGATTTTCCTAAGTGCCAATAAATCTAAATTGAATATACTCCCCATAATTTTTAATTAATATGCCATATTGTCCAATAAATATATGGACGATTAAAATATACTTATTGGGAGTATATGTGGAAGTGTAAATGTGAGTATAGAGAGAAGTAAGTGAGCCAACAAGTCTTGAATCACAGAGCCACAAGCTACTCTGCGTCATCGATATCAGCTATTTTTTATACGCTATCTGATGATGAAATGATTGAATGAATTAGAATGCCAGGCAAGCGATGCGCTGTCATCATGGCTCGCATCGATGTTTGAATAATCAGACGACTCTACATAAAGGAACACTCAATGGCTGGCGCAAGTCTTTTAACACTACTCGACGACATCGCAACCGTGCTCGATGATGTGGCATCCATGACCGGTATGGCAGCTAAAAAAACCGCCGGGGTGTTAGGCGATGATCTTGCCTTGAATGCCGAGCAGGTGAGTGGCGTCAGGGCTAGTCGTGAGTTGCCAGTGGTGTGGGCGGTTGCTGTTGGCTCCTTAAAAAATAAACTGATTTTGGTACCGCTGGCATTGTTGCTCAGCGCGTTTGCGCCTTGGGCGATTCCGCCGCTATTGATGTTGGGCGGTGCGTATTTATGTTACGAAGGATTTGAGAAAGTAGCCCACAAGTTTTTGCATAGCGATGCCGAAGACAAGGCGCATGAAGCCGAAGTGTTAAGCGCCGTAATGCAACCCGAAGTGGACATGGTCGCATTTGAAAAAGACAAAATCAAAGGTGCTATCCGTACCGACTTTGTACTCAGCGGAGAAATCATCATTATTACGTTAGGAGCTGTCGCAGAATCTGCTTTTAGCATGCAAGTTGCGGTGTTATGTGCAATTGGACTGATCATGACGGTGGGCGTATACGGCTTTGTCGGTCTGATCGTCAAGCTTGATGATATTGGCCTGTATCTGAAGGTGAAGGAAGGCAGCAAAGCCCTCAACGGATTGCGCCAGACGACTGGCAACGCCTTACTGGCATTCGCCCCACGACTGATGAAATCGCTCACCGTAATCGGTACGATCGCTATGTTTATGGTCGGTGGCGGTATTCTGACGCATCAGATTCCCTTCGCGCATCACCTGATCACCGATCTCACCGCAGCGGCCAGCAATGTGGGTAGTTTGGGCGGTCTGGTCACGACGATCTTGCCATCCTTACTCAATACCATTGCAGGTTTGATCGCAGGTGGTTTGGTGTTGTTGGTGGTTAGTACATTACAAGCGCTGTATAAAAAAATGAAACCGCAAGCCACTGCTGAATAAAGTGCATTGAATAGCGAAGTGCATTGAATAGTTCAAGCTTGATTCAAAGTTAGGTAGCAAATGCGCTCAATTAAAGGCACGAATGACAGCGCAATGTGCTACCAGCGAGTTGATCGACAAGCGACTTTATTTTTTTAAATCAGCACTTTGCGCTACGCTTTCTTTGAGTAATTTATATTGCGCATCCAGCGTCACTTGATTTGGATCATGGCCGGCATGCGGTACCAGGACAAACGCTTTTTTCGGTGCCGTGATGCTGTCAAAATACCGTTGTGCTATCTCTGGTGTGGATAGCAAATCCTCTTCTCCCTGGACGAGGAAAAATGGCACATCAAACTGAGTCCCCAGTTTGGGTAAATCGACTTTTGAAAACATCCCGTCGCCATTCATTCCCACAAACTGAACGAAAGAATATTCTTCACTCTCTTCAAAATCCGCGAGTATTTTTGGCGTTGTATACGCTGCAGCGGGTACCCACCAGTTGGCCGGTGGTGGTGTACTGACCTTCGCTTCATATTTGCGCAGGATGCGGCGCACGATGCCAAAGTTACGCGGATTTGTCCAAGGTGGAGCGCCTATGGTATCCAGTGTGGTGAGCGTCGCCTTATCATCTGTGGCGCGTGCCAGCGCCTGTAGTTTGGTATATGTCGCCGTCTGGTTATCGCGATAACTCACCACTTGCGCAGTACCGATATACGCTTGAAAAAGTGCCGGTTGCGCTTTGACCATGTACACACCCAAAATAGAGCCCCACGATCCGCCCATCAGGATGAGTTTCTTTTGCCCTAAATAATGGGTCAGATAAGCGGCCAGTTCGACGCCATCATTACTCAATTGCTCTAACGTCAGTGTCGCGCCAGTTGCTGGTTTGTTCTCACCATAAGTTAAGCCTGCGCCACGCTGATCCCATAGCGCTAGCGTGAAATCATTCTCCCAGTCAGCATACATGTTCGCAGCATAAGGCGTGAGCGGATTGCCGGGCCCACCATGCACAATCAGTATCACTGGATTAGCGCAGCTATTCCCTTTGATCGTTACCCATTGTTTGATCCCCCCAATAAGGACGAACCGTTGTTCATTAATTTTTTGTGTCTTTGATTGGCATACCAGAGGCGGTATTTTGTCTGATGACGTTGCCGTGCTTGCAGTGCCGCTTTGCGCTAGTGCGAGCGAAGAAAATAAAGCAACAGCGCTGGTGCACAATACAGAAAATACGGCAGATAGTTTTTGCATTAGCTACTTTCGAAATGATGCCATTCATATGGAATACAGCAGTATTGATTGCGTATTTTTAAAGTACGTTCTTATCTTGCTCAGCGTTACAATCTTAGCTGATCGGTGACGACAACGATCACTATTTTCGATCAAAAATTACAATCAAAAATTGCGATCGATCCTCTTCCAAAATGGTTGCACAATGCGGCCGCGTCTAGCTGCTTGATATAACAAACCGACAGTGACAACCACCACGATGATGAATGCAATTGCAGAACCTTCAATGCCAAAAGCGCCGCCCGTCATCCAGTCCGGCCCATTCATTTTGCTGATCCATAAACCATTGCGTACCGGATGACCAGACACCGCAACCGAAAAAATGCCATCCTGAAAAAAATTCCACGCCGCGTGCATTGCCACACACATCCACAATCTACCAGTCAGCATAAAGGCAGACGCCAACCATAAACCGGCAGCGGTGATGCTGGCAAAGCCAAGTACCGTGATGTTGTCGTTCACCAGATGCATGGCACCAAAGACCACCGCAGATGCCAGCAAGGCTAACCAGCTTCCCAGTGATTGCTGAACAATGCGAAAGAATACGCCACGCAGCAGTATCTCTTCTACCAATCCAATCGTCAGATGCATCAACAGGGGGATCAAAATCACAGTCCACGAGGACGTAGCCGTGATCTGAAAACCGCCCATCAATGCGATGATGCCCACGGTCGCGCACACCATCAAACTACCGAGCAAAAAGCCACCGCTAAATTCTTGTGTAAACCCACGCAAAGACAGCTCGGTAACGGCACGTTGTTCGATCTTGCGCACATACATTGCATAGCAAAAATAGCCAATGAGTGCGCCAGTCAATTGTCCGAGTTTGACAAATAATTTGTCGTCGAACATCTTCGATGAGACGGCCTGTATTAATAAAAACGGTAACATGAACGCGATCAGCGCCAGCACAATCCGTGTCAGCGGGAAGCGCAAAATACGTTGACCAAGTGGGAGGGCGATGCCAGGTTGTAGGATGCTGGAGGACATAGAAGTGTCTCTTAAAAATAGTCGTGGACGGGATGAACAAAGTGAACAGCCACGACTGTACCGTCCGCCCCCATGAGCAAACAAGTCTGGTGCGACCAACTGCAGAATACGCGGGATGGGTTGTGAATCTTTAGGATAAATGTGCGATGGAGAAGAGCTTTGCGAAGGGCGTCGATCGGTCAGATCACAGCGGCAATAACAACGGCGGCCTCCTGATCTTCACAAATAATGGGCATGCGATATTGACCTGAAAATACCGCCAATATCAATATACTCCCCATTTATTTTTGAAAATAAGGCTCATTGTCCAATGATTATATGGACAATAAAAATATACTCGGGTCAGTAATAGGAGAAGCTAACATCATCAGCAACCAGTAGCTTACCCAGTCGCATGTAATGTCGCATTAGTTTGATCGTTGGCAGACCAAAATCAGGTGAGTGCGTCAAGCGAGCACGTTAAGTGTGTACCTTAAGTGTGTACCTTACGTCTGTACCTTACGTCTGTACCTTACGTCTGTACCTTATGTGTGTACCTCACGCGCTGGCATCAAACAAATTGCCGACGAACGAGGTATTTTGAATGTTCGCCACCACCACTTTTAAAAAACCTTGTAAGGACGACTGACTAGGATTGCCACCGCTAGTCGTTACCAGGTTGTTAAAAGAATCCTGCAAGTTCTGCAGCGATGAGTTGGTGCCGCTAGTGCTGCCACCACTGCCCAGTAGATCCGCGATGCTGCCGCTGCTGCCAAGACCGCTACTATTGTTATCCAACTGCGTAATCAAATTCTGAATACTCGTCTGTAGTTGTATCGTCCCGCTGGTTGGATCTAATTGCACCGGCGTCGCCGATTGGCCGGACGATCCAGATCCGGTCAGCAAATCTGCCAGAGAGCTTGATGATGACCCAGAGGACGATCCTGACAATAACCCCAGATTAGATAAGCCAGAAGCCGACGAGCCCGAAAGCGACCCCAGCAAGCTACTCAAAAAATCCGACGACGATTGCTGAGTATCACCAGAACTGCTAGAGCTATCCAACAGACTGGTAATGCTGGACCCCGCATTAAACTGCGCCAATGACAATTGCAGCGCTGCTGCCAGACTGCTGTTATTGCCGCCAATGCCAGTAGTTGCCGATGTGCCAGTTGTGGTGGTGGAGGTCGCGCTGGTATTGTTGACGGTCGAGGCCAAAGCGGTACCATCTAGCGCCAGCGACTGCGTCAAATTACTAATGCCCTGATAGCTATTCGATCCTATGGATGAAATCGACATACGCCCCTCCGTTAAATATTGTTTAATCAGTTTCACGACCTGTTTCTGGTGATAGGCGCTACTTCAGCCTGTCCCTCGCCACCGTCTTTTTATTTTCTACGACAACGATGTCGATTGCAATGACACTTTGAAAACTACGGTGTAACTCGCTGTAACAATCTTATGCAAGACTGATCTAAGAATCGTGATCTGAGAATCGTGATCTCAGATGCATGATCTCAGATTCAGCAACCCAGTGGCTAAAGTACAAAGCAAGCGCAGGCGAAAATCATATACTCCCCATAAATTTATAGAAATATGCCTCATTGTCCAGGGATTAATTGGACAATTAAAATATACCTAGTGAGAGTATCTGTAAGCAGGGTGTACTATGCGCACCGATAATACTGAAGTGCAGTTACGAATAATTTAAATGAAGCCGAGATAAGTTGTTCATAGCGCATCTATAATCAGAAAATTGAATTATTTCCTCCTGAGCCAGATTGCTCACTTCAACCTAAACAAAATTGCAGATGTCCTCAATGTCACGCGGTTTCTTCCGGCAGTCATTTAGTTGTTTTCATAAACCTATCCCCTATGTCAGCATCATCATCGCCTTGTGCAGCCCATTGATTGCCCGTGCAGGTGCGCTCAACGCCGCCAATCTGGGTTTTGAAGAATTGCAGGCCGGGCAAAACCTACCCACTTCTTGGAACCTGATGGTACAAACCCACACCGTCAGTGCCGATTGCCAGATCGCCAAAGAGGGAAAATGCTCACTCAAATTAGAGAGCAACCCGCAGACGCAAACAGCAATCATGACCGTCGTCGCCCAAACACTAGATGCCAGCACGGCAGGCGGCCACCCCTTACATTTATCTGGCTGGATCAAGACCAAAGACCTTCGGAACGGGCGTGCGGTGCTGATATTTCAAGTCAATGGCAAAGCTCAAAATGTCTTAGCTAACACCATACTTGGCGAACAGGGTCCGACCGGTACTAGCGACTGGCAACGCTTTGAGATTCAAGTCCCCGTGCCGGGTAACGCGGCAGTCATCTATTTTGGTATCGGACTTTCAGGCACCGGCACAGCTTGGTTTGATGTAAGCCCTCCATAAACCCCAGATAGCGAGCAGATTTCGTGATTTTTATCGATTTTCGTTCAAAGGTGTGATTCAGGAGAGCTGGCTTAATTTT
>NZ_JBEONP010000045.1:0-42133 GCF_040544435.1 Undibacterium sp. GrIS 1.2 | reverse complement strand
GGCAACTTTCGACTGGCTGGTCAAAAGGCAGAATGCTATCGCATCTGACCCTTTGACTTTTTATTCAATGTTGCTCTTCGTACTTGAATCCGCCGGTATTTTTAAATAATTTTTAGGGGAGTATCTTATATATCATCCTAAAAATACTTATCCTGCGTCACCGGTAACATACGGCCGCGCAGGCTCTGCACACCATTCGCTCCACGATCCCGGATATAAAGCAGCGCCCGGCAAACCCGCGATTTCCAAAGCTAACAAATTGTGGCAGGCCGTCACGCCTGATCCGCATTGCATAATCGCCTTGCTGGCATCTGGCACAATTGCACTCCATTCGGCCTGTAATTCTTGCGGTGATTTGAAGCACCCGTCCGCTTGCAGATTATCTTTAAAAAAACGATTTTTTGCGCCGGGAATATGACCGCCAATCGGGTCCATGGTTTCATTCTCACCGCGAAAACGGTCTGCCGCGCGGGCATCCACCAGCGTACGCGAGGCAGTAGCAAGGTTAACCAGCACGTCACCGACGTTGACGCTGCTGACCAGACTAGCACCTAAGCTAATGCTGCCACGCGCTGCCTCTGGCGCTTTATCCGTAGTTGGCAAACCTTGCGCCTGCCACGCGGGCAAGCCGCCATCCAATACCGCAACCGCTTTATGTCCAACCCAGCGCAACATCCACCAGAGACGGGCGGCAAACATACCGCCGTGTGCATCATAGGCAATGACTTGCGTAGAATTATCAATTCCCCAGGCACGCAAGATGCGGATGAAATCTTCTTTTTCCGGTAATGGATGCCGCCCATGAAAAACGCCATTGGAAGATAATTTAGGGCCCGACAATTGGTTATCCAGGCTGGCGAATTTAGCACGCGGGATATGCGCCGCATCATAAGCTTTTTTACCCGCGCTGGCGTCCAGCAAATCATGCCGGCAATCTAAAATGACCCAATGTGGATTGTCAATCTGGGCGGATAAGTCCGTGGCAGAAATCAGTGTGGTATGCATGCGTACTCCTTTTATTCAGTCGCGATAGGGTCGATGGCGATTACTGGTTTGTTTCTGGCATTATAGAACGTCGCAATCAATCCACTACTTAAGATCACAGCAATGCCTAACCAGCTCATCCAACTTAATGCATCGTTCCACAATAACAGATCCCAAATGCTGGAGAATACGATGCCGACATATTGTAAATTGGCGGTGACCAAAGTATTGCCAAGGCGATAGGCGCGTGTCATCGCAAATTGGGCTGAGGCCGCAGTCAAGCCTATGGTAATCAGCAGCAAAAAGCCTTTGATATGATGCGCATGCCAGCCAGCCGTCAACGAATGTGCAGCTAAGTTGCTACTGCCGGCATCCTGACCAAGCCCGTAGTCCAACCCGTAAGTCAGTCCATTAATCATTGTGCCGAACAAACCGGCAATGGCGCAGGTGAGTGAAAAATAAAATACCACACGATATTCTGGCTCGCCCATCAAACCCATCTGACGCACTTGCATGTAAGCCAGCGCAGCGAGCATTCCAGAGATGAGCGCCACGATCCCACCGACCATCTGATCTGCATGCATGCTGGGACGTAGCAACAATAAAACGCCGATAAATCCCAAGGCAATGGCTGCAAGCAAACCCCATTCAATCCGCTGTTTTCCCTTTAACCATGCCCCACCAAACAAGATCGCGGCAATCCAGATCGGTGACATGTAATTGAGCGTCACCGCCATCGCTAACGACAAACGACTGATCGAATAAAACCATAGCCACAAAGCGATCACGCCTACCGTACCGCGCCACAAATGATGACCTGCCATGCGAGTGCGCAAACTATAGCCTTGCATCCTCACTAGCAAATAAATCATCACCATTCCGACCAAGCCGCGATAAGCAACGATTTCAGAAGTTGAATATGTATCCGAGGCGAGCTTGACGCATACGCCCATGATGGAGAATAGAAAGCTGGCTACAAGCATCCACAAAGATTGCATTTATTTGATCCCGGTTCTTTTTCACTCTTTTAATCGGTCTGATAATTGATGTAGTAATCGACAGCCTAAAAAGGAGTAACAAAAAATGAAGGGGAAGCTGCGGCTTCCCCTTCATTTTTTTAAAACTGTATTTTGCGTCGATACCACTCATGAAAATGCTGCATGCCATCTTCCATCGGTGATTGATAAGGACCAACTTCGCTGACACCACGGTCTAGCAAAATTTTGCGCCCCGCATCCATGCGCAAAGCAATCTCATCATCCTCAATACAGGTTTCCATATAAGCAGCGCGTTCAGCCTCGATAAATTCACGCTCAAACAGGACGATCTCTTCGGGATAATAAAATTCCACTACATTGCGTGTTTTACCAGTCGCGGTCGGCCATAAAGTCGATACCACCAGCACATGCGGATACCATTCGACCATGATGTTCGGGTATAACGTTAACCAGATCGCACCGTATTTTGGTGTTTCACCGTTACGAAACTTGAGGATTTGCTCTTGCCACGCCTGGTATTTAGCAGAACCTGATTTGAGCAGGCCATTATTCACGCCGACCGTTTGTACGCTGTAGTCCTCACCAAACTCCCAGCTTAAATCATCACAAGTGACAAAACTCCCCAAGCCCGGATGAAATGGTTCGACATGATAGTCTTCCAGATAAACTTCAATAAAAGTCTTCCAGTTGTAATCACATTCATGCACTTCTACATGGTCTAGCATGTAGTCGATGAAATTGAGGTCTTTGGTGACGCTGAGCTGCCCCATTTTTTCCATCACGTTGTAGCCGTTTTGCTCGAACAATAAACCGTTCCAGTTTTGCAGCGGCGTGCGTGACAGATTAAGGCAAGGCGTGTCCTCAAAATGCGGTGCGCCAATCAGCTCACCTTTTAAGTCATAGGTCCAGCGGTGTAAAGGGCATACGATATTGTTGCTGTTGCCGCGACCATTGAACATCAGTGCTTGCCGGTGGCGGCAGACATTGGACATCAGCTCAATTCCGTTAGCGCCGTCGGCATGACGCACCAGCATGCGGCCTTCATTCTCAGCGACGAGCGTAGCAAAATCGCCGACATTGGGCACCATCAGTTCATGACCGACATAGCGTGGGCCAGACTGGAAGAGTTGTTTGATCTCGCGTTGCAACAGCGATTGATCAAAATACACATGAACAGGAAGTTGCGCGTTGGAGCGCGCGAGTTTGGAAAAAGAAGCCAGATCGGACATCCCTACCCCCCAAATTAATTTGCACCAACCTAAAGGAGAAAGAATCCACAAAAACCTGCTTTTAACTGCTGATCGTGATTAAGAAAACGACGATCTCCAGCGAAAAGCTCACACAAAAAGAATGAAGAGGAAATTTTGGACAAGACCGCGGATTATACCTGAATCGGCTTTATCGGGGTGCTCTGCGGCAAATTAGACTTTTTTTGATTTCAAAATAAGCAAAAAGAAATCAAAAAGTTAGCGTTGTTTGTTGTGACAAACCGACGTTGCAAGCAGCAAAACGACGGATCAATCAACTTTAGTGACAATCTTCTAATTTTTACTTATCGGCAAGATAATCAGGTTTAAAACCTAGCTTAAGCAAACAGGCGTAAACAAAAACACCAGCCATCGCCCTATATTTTTAGTCGCAAAGTGCCTAAAAACGATCCAGCAAGCATCAATAAGCTTTCATTCGCCATCGATTAATTCATCTCATCAATGTTCAATCAAAAATGGGCTGACTTCATTAAATTTGCATTTCGGCGCGATTTTTATGCTGCGCTGCGCCTTGCTTATTGATTAGGCAAAACCTAGTCTGAAAATCCCATTTTTTAAAAGGAGCGGCAGTAAAGGACAAATGACATTGTCCGGTTTCATTTTGGCTATTTGAAAAAAAATAATTTAAGAGACAAAAAAAATGAACAAAAAAAGATTGAAAAAAATTGGGGCATTGCTAGTTGGATTGGCAATGCTTCCTACAGCATCATGGGCTTCTGGTTACACAGAAACAAAATATCCCATCGTGCTGGCACATGGTTTGTTTGGCTTCGATAACATCGGCCCTGTGGAATATTGGTATGGTATTCCATCCGCTTTACGCTCTGACGGCGCCAAAGTGTATGCAACCCAAGTCTCCGCTGCGAATAGTACCGAGGTACGGGGCGAGCAATTACTGACTCAGGTCAAACAAATCATTGCGGTCACTGGCACCGGCAAAGTCAATCTGATTGGACATAGCCACGGCGGCCCGACCGCACGTTATGTGGCATCCGTCCGACCTGATCTGGTGGCATCGGTGACCACCGTAGGCGGCGTCAATCGCGGCTCCAAAGTGGCTGATCTGCTGCTGGGAATCGCACCTGATGGCTCGCTATCAAACGCAGTAGTTGTGTCGATCACCAATGGCCTGGCAAACATCATTAACTTCCTCTCTGGCGGCAAAGGTTTAACTCAGGATTCACTGGCAGCAGCAAAATCATTGAGTACGGCAGGATCACTCAAGTTCAATGCCTCCCACCCAGAGGGCGTACCAACCAGCGCCTGCGGTGAAGGTGCCTACCAGGTCAACGGCGTGTCGTATTTCTCCTGGAGCGGTGCCAAGGCCTATACCAATGTACTCGATCCAATCGATCCGGCATTAGCCTTAACTTCGCTGGCCTTTGCGGGCGCAAAAAATGACGGATTAGTCGCAAGCTGCTCCGCACATTTAGGCAAAGTGATCCGTGACGATTACGCGATGAACCATCTGGATGAAGTGAACCAAACAGTCGGCCTAGTGAATATTTTTGAGACCAATCCGGTGACGCTGTATCGACAACACGCCAATCGCTTAAAAAATTTAGGGCTATAAAATTAACTAAATTCTATTGCTTCTACAATTTTAAACATCTAAGGCGGATAGCGTGCATCAAATACGACCATGAGTTGTTATTTGATGTACGCAACTTGTTAGCCGCTAATTGACTTCTCCATCTCCGTAATTTTTACGGAAGCAGGAATGACCACATCAGAATGTTGATCGAGATAATGAGAATACAAAAAAGCTACGCCACCATCACTATCGCATCCATCGTCATCGCTGTATTCACGATGCTGCAACTACGTACCGCCCCGACTACAAAAACGCACTCAGAGCAGGTATTGAGTGATAAAGATTCGTTCGCATTTGTGCGCTCTATGGATGGCACTCAAGTTGACGGTCAGTTACAACAAGCAAGCACCGATGTCTTAATTGTCGATGCCGGATTGCGCCGCATGTTCGACTATTACTTAGCGGCGACAGGCGAAAAAACTTTGCCGGAAATCCGTGCAGAAATAGAAAAAGAACTAAGTAAAAAATTAGGCCCCAAAGCGGCAGCACAAGCTAAAGATCTGCTAAGTCGCTATCTGGATTACAAACTAGCGCTGGCAGAAATAGAAAAAAATCCTCAACTAGTGAATCCTACAAATGCCGGCTATGACAGCAATAAAATGACATCTGCAATCAAAGCACGGCTAGCAGGCATGCAAACTTTAAGGCAGCGTTATTTCGATCAAAACGAAAATACTGCATTCTTTGGCTTTGACGATGCCTACGACACCGACGCGATTACGCGACTGGAAATCGCACAAGATAAAAATCTGAACAACGTACAAAAGCAACAAAAACTACAAGCGCTGGACGCGGCCATGCCAGCAGCACTGCGGGCAGAAAAAGAAGCGCCTTATCAAATTATACGTATGGAAGAAAACGTCGCAAAAATGCGCGCGCAAGGTGCAAGCGACGACGATATTTATCGTATGCGAGCAGCAGCAACCACACCAGAAGCCGCCGCACGATTGGCTGATCTGGATAGAGAAGATACAGATTGGAAAAACCGGATTGCTACTTATCAGGCGGAGCGAAATAAAATCATCAGCAATGGAAAAAACGACGCGGAACAAATGACGGCATTACAGCAAATTCGCAATCAATTATTTGATGTGAATGAGCAGAAACGCTTGGGGGCTTATGAGTGAATCGATACGTTTACTGAAGATGGCTGGGGAGAACAGATAAGAGCAAATTAAAGAAAAATTCTGCCCAAAAAATCTGGAAATCTGGAATAATGATTCACTCATCCCAACGTTTAGCATTTTAAATAAACTAATTCGCCAGCTCGTTTTCTCGCTCAGCAACCTCTTCCAAGGCTTCGCTGAGAGCGCGATCAACTAATTTATCGAGTACCAAAATTTGTGCACGTTGTTCGCGAAAAGTCTGTTCCAGCTCTTGTGCAGATAAGGAGAAAGATTTCTCTTTTTGACTGGCGGTAAAGATGTACAGACTGCGCATAGGACTAACCCAGGCGAGTCTGGCTTTGTGAGTATCTCCGCTCTTCTTCGTAAATTGCAACCAAATGCCGCGCTCCAGATTTGCGACTACTTCGGCGGCATTATCAGCAGAGACATCTTCCGCGTGCAGCTTCTGTAACTCTTGTGCCTCCTGAGCTTCTGCCTGATTACGTTTTTCCAGGCGACGCTCAGCGGCTAACTGCGCAGCTTCGACTGCTATTTCTAACTGCTTTTCTGGAGACAACTCTAAAGGAGCACGAACTATCGACGCATGGCATTCTGCGAGATCCGCAAAAAATAGAGCACGGTCAGCATCTTCCCATTTAATCAGACTCAGCCACTTATTTAGCCTGGCTAAAATCGCCGGCAGTCGGTTCAATAATTCTTGGCGTTGTGGCAAAGTAATCTTAGGCTTAACGCTCCAGATTAAGTCATCCATCGTTTTGATAGCGTCCGTCACAGCATGTGGTTTGTCTTCTTGCACGCTGTACGCCAGTGTTAGTACTTTAGTCCAGCGGTTTTCTAAAAAGCTTTCAACAAAAGCGACTACCTCGCCAGTACCGACTCGCAAAGCAACTTCATTATTGGCGGCTATATTGGCCTGTTTGAATTTCTCTTTTTGCAGCGCACGTTTGATCGGCTCTTGTAAAGCTTTTGCGCTGGCTTCTTCTTTTTTTGCGACAAAGTTTTCTAAATCAGAAACCACTTCGTCAAACAAGCCTATTTTATGGTCAAACTCGTTTTGTACCCGGCTCACATTGTGCTGCATTGCCTGGAACAGCGGATCAGCTTGTCCTTTGCTTTGATCCCAAGCCACGCTCTGCTGCGTGAGCAGATCGATCATGCGGCGTGCTGGATGCGCTTCTTGAAAGAAAAATTCTTTATCCATCAACGCAGCTTTAAGCACCGGGATTTGCAAGACGCCAATCAGCTCTTTAATCTGTCCCGGTATTGATGGGTTATGAAAAACCGTATCAAATATTTTAGACAGCAAATCGAGAGTAGTTTTTTCTACGCTGTTGTTACTCGTCAGTTCCGGCATTTGCTCGCGCATTTGCGACAGACGCATCATGTCTTGCGCACCAGCCACCAACTGGCGAATCGCCATCGTCTTCTGTAAATTTTCCAGATAATGGAAAAGTCGGGTATCGGTTTCTGGCTGGCTGGCTTGAGCGCTAGCAGAAAACTGCTGGCGATATTGCGGCTGATTTAAATCAGTTTTTTGATCGTCTTCATTTTGATTAGCTGATGGATCAGAAGAATTTTTTTCTGAAAAAATCTTCTTCAGTTTTTGACTTAAATCTTTTTTATCAACTTGCGCAGGCGCAATCGCAGATTGAATATTTTCGGTCTTTTTAATCCGATAAGATTCATGCAATTCAGTCAAAATGCCCTGACGTACCAAAAACTCATTTAAGGCCTGCAGAATTGGCGACAGATCAAACAGAATATCTGCCCGCAGTAACGGCAAAATTAACGGATGCGTATGTGGATCAGGATTAAATTTAGACCACGCTGCATGGATCACGCGTAAAAATACTTCCGGCCTGAATGGATTTTGCGCAACGCTTAGAGTATCGGTCTCTGTGACACATGCCAAACGCATACCTAATGCGGCTAGTTGCTCAGCGCTCGCCAGCTCTAATGCACGGCTAGCACGCCCAAATGCTAGCTTTTTGTCCATCTCTTCGTATGACACTAGTGTCAGAGCGATATCTTGTTGCTCAAAATGTTCTTGTTTAGGCTTATTTGCCAAAGACAAAGCTTGAATTTCATTACGGAAAGCGATCTCAATATCAGCCGAACATAAGTAATAAAAAGCATAGCCATTGTTCTTTAACAACTGACCAGAGTTAAAACTGAGATTAGCCTCACGAGCATCACTGACTTGCTCGGATGCTGCAAAAAAAGCGTTCGCCAAGCGTGCGGCAAATGCATCTAATTGCGCGACTACCAAATGCGTCGCCTGCGGAATCAGCGCACGCAAAATCTCCGCACGCGCTAATGGTGCTTTCTGAGACTGCCGATGATCGGGCGACTGTGATGACATGGAACTCGTTGTTAAAACACGTTGTTAAGATAAATTATTAGTAAAGAATTACCGTCTGCAACCGAAGTCTGATCGATAAGCCAACTAAATAAAATACTCAGAAGTTGCTTTGAAAGAATGAAGTAGTGTAATGCTTTGTGAGTAGTCTGTGCACAAACTTGCATCACACAAACACTACAATTTGTTTGACTGCACATTGACTATATACGATTAATTTCCATGTGGAAATGTTTGAATCGCAATTTTAGCTGCTTTTTTAAGTAAATTCTCTTTTTTGCGATATCAAAAAAACAAATTCAATAAGCGCATAAAAGTGAATAATCCCGATACAGAAAGGATAGCTCTAAAAAAGCTGCTAATTATGCCAACTAAGCTGATTATCAACTGGGTTTGCACTAAAATGCAGGGTTAGACTCAATTTGCTCTTCAAGACTACCTATGCCAAAAAAATTACCCTCCATCGGACAACCCGGTCAGAACGATCAGCCAACTTCTTTCGAAGCAGCGATGTCGGAATTATCAGAACTGGTCGCCCAGATGGAAGCTGGTGAGCTGCCTTTAGAAGCTTCCGTCACGGCTTATCAACGTGGTTCTGAATTAATTAAATACTGCGCAGGCCAACTCGACAAAGTAGAACAGCAGGTCAAAGTACTGGAAGCTGGCATGCTGAAACCTTTCGTTGCAGATAATTCTGGCGAGGCCGATGCATGAGCGCGCATTTTCAGGATTGGATGAAATCCACTCAGCAGCAATTTGAAGTCTTATTAGCTAGTTTTCTACCAAGCACCGATGCTATACCAGCAAAATTGCATGAGGCTATGCGTTACGCAGCTTTAGATGGCGGCAAACGCGTGCGCCCTTTGTTAGTGTATGCCGCCGGTTTTATGTTTAATGCCCCAGCAGATTTATTGGCGCGTGCCGCCGCCGCATTAGAAATGATTCACGCTTATTCATTAGTGCATGACGACATGCCCTGTATGGATGATGATGCTCTGCGTAGAGGCAAACCGACTGTGCATGTCAAATATGACGAAGCAACTGCCCTGTTGGTTGGTGATGCGCTGCAAGCACAAGCTTTTTTGGTCTTGGCAGAAGCACAGAGTGAATCCTCACGGCAAGTTGCCATGCTACGTTTGCTGGCACAAGCCGCTGGGTCAACCGGTATGTGCGGCGGTCAGGCGATTGATTTAGCCAGCGTCGGTGTCGCCTTAACAGTAGGCCAGCTAGAACAGATGCACCGCCTAAAAACAGGCGCATTGCTGCGTGCTTCAGTCATCATGGGCGCGATGTGTGGCAAGACTTTATCTGCGGCGGAAGTCGCTGCGCTTGATGCATACGCCAGCGCAATTGGACTTGCATTTCAGGTAGTAGATGATGTGCTGGATGCCACCGCAGATTCTGCCACCTTAGGTAAAACTGCTGGCAAAGATGCCGCAGATAACAAGCCGACCTACGTATCCTTGCTAGGTCTGGAAGCGTCACAAGCGCTGGCAAAAAAACTATGCGACGACGCCCATGCTGCGTTGTTGCCCTTTGGAGAAAAAGCACACATCCTGCGCAACCTGGCAGATTTGATTGTGCAGAGGAAGGCGTAATTTATGACCACAACTAATAATACAAATACTCTGTTAGACAGCATTAATTCTCCAGCCGATTTACGCAAGCTGACACGTGCCCAATTAAAACCGCTGGCCGACGAGTTGCGTCATTTTGTGATTGATTCTGTGTCTAAAACGGGCGGTCATTTATCGTCTAATTTAGGCACTGTTGAACTCACCATCGCGCTGCACTATGTATTTCAGACACCGGAAGATCGTCTGGTCTGGGATGTGGGTCATCAAACGTATCCACATAAAATTCTAACGGGTCGTCGTGATCGCATGCATACCTTGCGCCAGTTAAATGGTATCTCTGGTTTCCCGCGCCGGGTTGAGAGCGAATACGACACGTTTGGTACAGCGCATTCATCGACATCGATTTCTGCTGCGTTAGGGATGGCTTTGGCGGCAAAAACCAAAGGCGAGGATCGCCATTCTGTTGCCATCATTGGCGATGGCTCGATGACCGCCGGCATGGCGTTTGAAGCCTTGAATAATGCGGGTGTCTACGACGATATCAATTTACTGGTGATCCTGAACGACAACGATATGTCGATCTCGCCTCCAGTCGGTGCACTTAACCGTTATCTGGCACGTCTGATGTCTGGTAAATTCTATGCAGCAGCACGAAATGTCGGTAAATCGGTACTGCCAACGCCAGTATTGGAATTAGCCAAACGGTTTGAAGAGCATGCAAAAGGCATGATCGTACCGGCGACGATGTTTGAAGAATTTGGTTTTAATTATATTGGCCCGATTGATGGTCATGATCTGGACTCTCTGGTACCGACGCTACAAAATTTAAAGAATCTCAAAGGTCCCCAATTCCTGCACGTAGTCACCAAAAAAGGCCAGGGCTATAAATTAGCAGAAGCCGATCCAATTCTTTATCACGGCCCTGGCAAATTCAATCCTGCTGAAGGCATTAAGCCCTCTACTACGCCTGCCAAACAAACTTATACGCAAGTCTTTGGTAATTGGTTATGCGATATGGCTGCCGCTGATCAACGCTTGATTGGCATTACGCCAGCGATGCGCGAAGGTTCTGGCATGGTGGAATTTGAGCAAAAATTCCCTGACCGTTATTACGATGTTGGCATTGCAGAACAGCATTCTGTTACGTTTGCCGGTGGCATGGCATGCGAGGGGCTCAAACCTGTCGTTGCGATTTACTCCACTTTTTTACAACGTGCTTATGATCAGTTAATTCACGATGTCGCGTTGCAAAATCTGGACGTTACTTTCGCCCTGGACCGAGCGGGACTGGTCGGTGCTGATGGTGCAACCCATGCCGGCAATTATGATCTGGCTTATCTGCGCTGCATCCCTAATATGGTCGTGATGGCCGCCTCGGATGAGAATGAATGCCGTCAAATGTTGTCGACTGGCTTCCATTATCCAGGCCCGGCGGCTATCCGTTATCCACGCGGCGCCGGGATTGGTGCAGCCATCAATTTAAAACTCAGCACCCTGCCGATTGGCAAAGGCGAAATCAAACGTAAAGGCAAGAGCATCGCCATTTTGGCATTTGGCTCCATGGTGCAGCCGGGATTAAAAGCTGCAGAAAATCTGGATGCCACACTGGCAAATATGCGTTTTGTCAAACCGCTAGATACGGCATTACTGGCAGAACTGGCCAACACCCACGACGTGTTAGTCACGATAGAAGAAGGCACTGTGATGGGTGGCGCAGGCTCCGCAGTCGCAGAAGCAATGGCAGAAGCAGGAATTACCAAACCATTGCTGATACTCGGATTACCAGATCAATTTGTCGATCATGGTGATCCGGCATTACTGCTCGCAAGCTGTGGTCTGGATGCAGCGGGAATCGAGGCCTCAATCAAAAAACGCTTCGGAGCAGAAGCACTGAAGCTAGTAGCAAATAATCAGTAATGAAACGAAATAAAAAAGCGAAGCCAACAAGCTTCGCTTTTTTATTTCTGATAGATGAAACTCTTTAGTCTGAAACTATTCCAATTAAATTAAGTCCAAATCAGTCAAACCAAGCTCAACAATTTTTGCGTATTAAATAAGGGAGAAATAATTTATGTCGAAAAAAAATTTATGTTCATTAAAAATCAATGCGGTTGATGTTGCGTTTGCAGTTGCTGGTTTGAGTTTATTGATCTCTGCTGGCTCGGCAATTGCCGCAGATAAAACTGCGCCGCCAACGCGAGTCGCTGAAGTCACTGACACTTATGGCGATATCACCGTGAAAGATCCCTATCGCTGGTTAGAAAAACAAAGCGATCCTGCGGTACATCAGTGGAGCGTGGCACAAGATAAACGCACACGACAATATTTCGACAGCCTGCCATTTCGCAAACCCATATTTGAGAATCTAATGGCGCAAATCTCCGCCACATCCAGCTCTTACTATGATTTGCATACCGCTGGCGACAAAGTGTTTGCGATGTATAACCAGCCGCCAAAACAGCAGCCTATGATTGCAGTGCTGACGAATGCGGCGGATCCTGCACAAGCTAAAATTGTCCTCGATCCAAACCTCATCAATACCAAAGGCACGACTGCAATTGACTGGTTTGTGCCATCGCACGATGGCTCTAAAGTCGCTGTATCGATGTCTGAAAATGGTAGCGAAGATGGCTCTGTGCACATCATTGACGTCGCTACCGGCAAACAAATCGACAAGCTGATTCCTCTAGTACAGTACCCGACTGGCGGCGGTAGCGTTGCGTGGAAAGCCGATGGTACCGGCTTCTGGTACACCCGCTATCCGGGCAAAGATCAGGCTGCGAATCGCCAGCATTTTTACCAGCAGATTTACTTCCATAAAATTGGTAGTGATCCTTCAAAAGACGCGTATGTCTTAGGAAAAGACTTTCCTAAAGTGGCAGAAATCGCGCTCGACAGCCATCAAAATCCCAATTATGTAGTCGCCTCAGTTGCCAACGGTGATGGCGGCGAGTTTGCGCACTACGTGATCAGCCAGGATGGCAAGATCAAGCAAGTCAGCCGGTTTGAAGACAAGATTGTTGCAGCCACTATTGGCTCGGACAACGCCATATATCTAGTCTCCCGCAAAGACGCACCACGCGGAAAGCTCTTGAAGTTAGCCTTGAACGATTTAGATCTGACGCACGCCAAAGTGCTGGTGCCGGAATCTGAGGCAGTAATCCAACCTGGTGGAGAGTTTGGCGGCTCCCCTGTCATCGTCACAAAAAATGCTTTATACCTGCGCGAAATTATCGGCGGACCATCACGTGTTGCGATCTATGATCATGACGGAAAATCCTTAGGCAATCTGCCATTGCCAGATGTAGCGACCGTGGATGAGATCGATACCTTAAGTGACGGCTCATTACTGTACTCAGTTAAAACCTATCTGACACCACCCTACTATTCTCGTTACGATGAGAAATCCGGTAAGTCAGAAGCCACCAAATTAGCACAAACTAGCGCCACTTCTTATGACGACACAGAAGTTGTCAGAGAATTTGCAACATCCAAAGACGGCACCAAAATCCCATTAAATATAGTCCGCCGCAAAGGTATTAAATTGGATGGGACTAATCCTGTTTTGCTTAATGGCTACGGCGGTTATAGCGTCAATCAAACGCCGCGCTTTTTAAGTCCCGCTACACGTCTGTGGCTGAATGCGGGTGGTGTGTTCGTGATCGCTAATCTGCGTGGCGGTGGTGAGTTTGGTGAGGAATGGCACAGCAAAGGCGCGCTGACCAATAAGCAAAATGTGTTTGATGATTTTACGGCAGCGGCACAATACCTGATCGCTCAAAAGTACACCACTAGCGAACATATGGCCAGCATCGGCGGTAGCAATGGTGGTCTGCTGATGGGTGCGGTGTTTACCCAACACCCGGATTTGTTTAAAGCTGTGGTATCGCAAGTCGGCATCTACGACATGTTGCGGGTAGAACTAGACCCCAATGGCGCCTTCAATACCACGGAATTTGGCAGCGTCAAAAATCCAGATCAGTTGAAAGCCTTATACGCCTATTCGCCATACCACCATGTTCAGGATAGAACGACCTACCCGGCAATTTTCATGGCAACTGGCGAAACCGATGGCCGCGTTAACCCTATGCATTCGCGCAAAATGATCGCTCGTTTGCAAGCAGCGACTGCGGGTAAACCGGTCTACCTCAGCATCAACTCACATGCCGGTCATGGCATCGGCAGTTCTTTGTCAATTAAAGCCAACCAGACTGCCGACGTGTATGCATTTTTGTTTGACCAACTGGGTATGACTTTCCCGGCCAAATAAACAGCCCGTCTGACCTAAGTCAGAACAATGTTAAAAACATGTAAATAAAAGCCACGCTGCCTTTTGGTCAGCGTGGCTTTTTTGTGACATTACGCACGCTACCAGAGCGCCCGATAAATATACTCCAATAGGGTATATTTTAATCGTCCAGATAATTTTTGGACAAATCGACTATTTTAAATAATTTTATGGGGAGTATATTGTTTAGGCGGTTAATTTTATAAAGTAAACTGACTATATCTCAACGAATCATATGCCAACAAAACTTGATACTTGCACAAGCCTATCATTATCAATACACTGATGAAAATTAATCAACATTTGCTTATTTAACATGACATATTAATTTTCAATCCCAGGATTTTTTCCCGCCATCTAACCAGGTAAAGATAATGACATTTTGCAAAAAAATTGTATCAGGCATGCTAAAAACCGCAGGGGTAGTGCTCGCCTCCAGCCTTATAGCAACACAAGCGTTTGCTGGCTGGAGTGTCAGCGGCACTCAGGTTATCGATCCCAACGGATCGAATTTCATTTTCCGCGGTGTTAATTTTCCTTACGCCTGGTTCACATCCAAGACCACGCAAGGCTTAAAAGACATTGCAGCAACCGGCGCCAATTCGGCACGTATTGTTTTACAAAATGGTACGCAAGGCGGCACGCGCAGCAGTGGATCGGATATCAGTAATATCATCAGTCAATGCAAAGCCAACAAATTGGTCTGTATTTTAGAAGTACACGAAGCCACTGGCTGGGGTGACAATGCTAACGCGACTACCATTTCGCAAGCAGCTGATTACTGGGTCAGCTCCGACATCAAATCCGCGATCGTCGGACAAGAGAATTATGTGATTGTAAACATCGCTAACGAACCGTTTGGTGGCAATGTCTCTGCCTCCACCTTCGTCAATGACACATCCAACGCGATTAAAAAATTACGCAACGCTGGCCTGACTCATTTGATCATGATCGACGGTCCAGGCTGGGGGCAAGATCCTTCTTACTACATGCGGGATAATGCGCCAACTTTGTACAATGCAGATACCCTGCATCGATTGGTGTTCTCTGTGCATATGTATGAGGTGTATAACAATGCATCACGCATTCAACAATATTTATCCAGCTTCCAATCCAAAGGATATGCCCTGGTTATTGGCGAGTTTGGCACAGAAAATAACGGCGCCAATGTTGATGAAACCTCCATCATGCAATACGCGCGTGACTATGGCATTGGCTACTTGGGCTGGAGCTGGAGTGGCAACGGAAGCTGCTGTACAAAACTCGATATCGTCAATAATTTCGTCGCTAGCTCATACACGACTTGGGGTAATTTTCTGGTGAACAGTAGCAACGGTATTAAGGCGACATCCAAATTAGCCAGTAACTTTGGCGGCAATTCTTCTGGCGGCACCACCACTGTTGACCAATGTAACTGGTACGGCACCAAGTACCCGATTTGTAATAACTCGAACAATGGCTGGGGCTGGGAAAACAATACCAGTTGTGTCGGCCGCTCTAGCTGCACTGCTCTGCCATCGCCCTATGGCGTGGTCAAAGCTCCCACCCAATGCAACTGGTATGGAAAAACTTATGCGCTATGCAAAAATACCAGCAGTGGTTGGGGCTGGGAAAATAATCAAAGTTGCGTCGCTCCCGCTGATTGCGCTGCATTAAAAGCACCGAACGGACCTTATTGAGATACATCACATATGATTAGTGCACGATTAATGCATAATTCATGCACAATTCATGCACGATTCATAACGCATAAAAAACACCCGAGGTTTTTATTAACCTCGGGTGTTTTTCAATTTGGACGGAGGGCAATTAATACTTACACAGCCGCAGTCAAAACACTTAAACCGAGCTTGATCAACGCTCGCGCTCTTTCTCCCACAACACATCACTACCGCCAGCATACCGATTTAACACACGCGACAAAACGAACATCAGATCAGACAGACGATTCATATATTGTCGTGGTTGATCATTAATTGCCTCGGCTTTACCAACACTAACAATAGCTCGCTCAGCGCGGCGGCACACGGTGCGGCAAACATGCGCAACCGCTGCGGCACGTGATCCACCTGGCAAAATAAAATCCTTCAGCGGCTCCAGATCGGCATTGTAGTGCGCCAATAAGGTATCTAAGCGCGCTACTTGTGCATCGGTGATCATGGTGTAACCGGGGATACATAGCTCCCCTCCCATATCAAACAGATCATGTTGGATCGACACCAATTCACGCTGCATTTGCGGCGGAATATCTTCGCACAACAACACACCAATTTGCGAATTAAGCTCGTCCACATCGCCCATCGCATGTACGCGTAAAGCGTCCTTATCAACACGGCTACCATCGCCCAAACCTGTCGTACCAGCGTCACCCGTGCGGGTGGCAATTTTTGAAAGTCGATTACCCATAGCAAAAAATTTATTAAGTGAATGATGTCAGGAGGATACGGCAAAAAATCAAAGAACGCATCATCCCAGATTTTCCGTTAGAACAGCGACAAGTGTGCCTTTGGCGGACTGCCTGGCTAGACGTGACGACGACGCAAGCTGCATCTTGCTAGGAGGAGCAACAACGCCAGGCAGTTCGCCAAAGGTGCAATTGTCGTTGTAGCGCTTGCACTCATATCGCAGTGTTGTTATTTCCCTAAACGCCTCATACCACACCTGCATTGATAAGGAGTGATAGCGGTCTAATGGAAAATCTGGGATCATGATGAAGCAAAGCTAGCCTATCTCCTCAGGCAGGAGAATTTCTCGCCTGCCAATGCATACAATTCGGAAAAACAATGGCAACAAGATTACCTCCAGTACACGCTCTGTCTGCTTTTGAGGCAGCCGCTCGTCATGCCTCATTTGCAGTTGCTGCCGAAGAGCTTTGTATTACCCCTTCGGCTTTATCGCACCGCATTCGTTTGCTGGAAGAACATTTATGTGAACGAGTTTTTGTGCGTGAAGGACGGAGTGTCACACTGACCGAATTTGGCCGGCGTTATCTGGATGTGGTGCGGGTCGCTTTGCGTACTTTGTCCGACTTCCCATTACCGAATAAAACAACGCAGAATCAGTTACGCGTCAAAATCACCTTGCCGCCGACGTTTGCGCGCTACATGTTTATGCCGCGTTTAGCCAGCTTTACCAAAGCGCATCCCGAAATTGAAATTGAGATTTTTTTATTTGTACCACTATACGATTTAAGCTTGTCAGAGAGCGATGTTGAAATACGGTTTGGTGCGGGCGAATATCCGAATCTCGTGACTAAAAAATTATTCGTCGAGCCATCGTTTGCCGTCGCCAGCCCAGCTTATCTGCAAACCATACCGCCGCTGTTGCAACCCAGCGATTTGCGTCACGCGAGCTTATTACGTTCAGCATTAGAACCTTGGCAACCATGGTTTGAAGTAGCAAAGCTAGATTGGGCGGAACCTACCACAGGCTTGCGCATTGACGATCTTGGTCTGCTGTTAGAAGCGATTAAACATGGTCACGGTGTAGGCCTGACGCGTCAGCATTTTGCGCAGGAATTAATCGAGCAGGGAGAAGTCGTGCGCCTGTTCGACACGCAACTAGCGACGCCACCGCATGCGTATTATCTGGTGCATGAAGCACAGGCAATTATGCGGCCGGAAGTGCAAGTATTTATCGACTGGATGCAGCAGACCTATTTGAATACGATATAAATACTGACATCCCTAGATTTACTCGTATATGCGGATGCTTAAGGTGCATTGGGTAGATTCGGTGCGTTCAATGCCTTCAGTTCGCCCTGTGCTTTCTCTTCTTGCTGCGTCAGCCAGGTCTCAATTGCAGTCGGGCGGCTGTATAAAAATCCTTGCAAGGTTGCACAACCGCTAGCGATTAAAAAGTCGGCCTGTTCTTTGGTCTCCACACCCTCCGCCACCACCCGCAAACCCAAGTGATTTGCCATCGACAAAATCGATTGCACAATCGCAGTGTCGTTCGGATCGGCGGGCATGTCTTGTACAAAGCTACGATCAATTTTCAGCTCATACAAAGGCATTTTTTTGAGATAAGCAAGACTGGAATAACCGGTACCAAAATCGTCAATAGAAAAACGGATGCCCATCTTAGTCAGGGCGTGCATACGCTCTATGGTTTCTTGCATATTATTGATCAGCAAACCTTCTGTTACTTCTAGAATTAAACGTGATGCTGGCGCACCGGTCTGCATTAAGACCGACGCGACCTTTTCAACAAAATTAGCTTGCCGGAATTGTTTTGGACTGACGTTAATCGAGAGAGAAAGCGGCCATCCTGCTTGCTCTAATCGGATTAAAGCGAGGCAACCCTGCCGCAACGCCCAGTCACCCAATTGCACGATCATGCCGCATTCTTCAGCAACGGGAATAAATACCGCAGGAGAAATCGGACCACGCTGCGGATGCGTCCAACGCATCAGCAATTCTGCCCCCTCTGGCTGCCCCTGATGATTGACTTGTGCTTGCATGACCATCTGTAACTGCCCCTCGCTTAATGCTAGAACCAGATCGTGTTCTAAGATTAAACGCTGCTCAACTTCTGCCTGCATAGCGGATTCGAAAAAGGCAATCTGATTACGTCCGCCCGCTTTAGCACGATGCATTGCGGTATCTGCTTCGCGCAATAAGTCGTTAGTGTCTTGATCTGGTTTTGGAAGCAACGTCACGCCGATACTGCAACCAGAGTTATAAGTTTGCCCGTCGATCTCAAACGGTAAGGCGATCGCACTGCGGATTTTTTCGGCAACGGCCAAGGCAGATAATGCACCGACATTAATATCATTTGAAATATTCGAAATCAGTACAACAAATTCGTCGCCACCGATACGCGCGACAGTATCGACCTCGCGTAATAAGGTTTTAAGACGCTGCGTCACATGCAACAATAATGAATCACCAACCGCATGTCCGCGGGCATCGTTGATGTTTTTAAAATGATCCAGATCAATAAATAACACTGCGCTATTCAACCCGGTGCGGCGTGCGGTCGCTAACAAAATATCCAGACGATCCACCAGCAAACGACGATTCGGCAGACCTGTCAGTACATCAAAATAGGCGAGCCGATAAATATGTTCTTCTGCATTTTTCCGATCAGTGATATCTCGCTCAACAGCAACCCAATGGGTGATTTTTTTCCGTTCATCTGAGATTGGAACAATATCAATCTCGACCCAAAATTCTCCACCCAATTTCGTATAGTTAATCAGCTCTGTATGCACAGTCTCACCACGATCAAGTGCTGCGGTGATGCGATCAAGCTCATCAAATTGAGTATTCACACCATGCAACATTTGCGTAGTTTTACCCATTATTTCCGACAAGTGATAACCAGTTTTTCGCTCAAAAGCATCGTTCGCAAAAACAATCTGGTTCTGACTGCTTGAGTCAGAAACAACTTCCAAAATCAGCACTATGTCATTCAGACGTGCTAATGCAACAGCGTTTAGCCTCAGAGCTTCATTCGCGGTATGTAAACTAGCTTGCTGCTCCGTCAGCGAAGTCGCTATCGCAAGTTGCTCGATCAAAGACTGTTCCAGGCGTTGCAAAAGTACACCGCACGACACCGTAATGATGGAACTGATAAATGTGAAATTGAGTGTGATGACAATCCATTGTATTAATGGCTGGTCGCTTAAATGATCAATGTGAATGCTGGCGTTGGCAAGATAACCGAGCCCAAGCAAAGTCACTGCATTAACGACCAAAGCAATGATTGCAGGACGAAAACCAATCAGCAACGCCGTCATGACAGGGAAAGCTGTCAAATAAATCTGGCTGACGGGCCCTACTTTAATCAAGAACCAAACGCCCAACAGATACAGCAGTATGAGTAAGTTCCAGGCGCGAAATTTGAAAGGTAGTTGTGGCAAGCGCCACAAACAACCGAGCCAGGTCAAAGCAATAAGATCAATGCTGACGACCGACCAGAGACCTTGCTTAATCGCAAGAGCCATACTGGGAATAGCCGTAACAGATCCCAGCACAAGCCCCATAAACAAAATGGCAGATAACACTTCTGCCCGCCATTGTTGTATGTCAGCCTGCCCCAGTTTAGGCTTATGTATATTACGGCGTATCCATTGGAAGAAAGTCGTCAAGCTGCCCATCCGATTAAAAAAGGGTAAAGACTATTTTCAAGAAAACTGATAAGTAAGTTGTTATTTATACTCTTAAAAACTTAACACTTCCATCTTTAGCCAGAATTTACATTACGGTCGTGTTTGTTCTGACGCCATAAATTTCTGAAGATCATGCTTTCTGACTAGGGCTTGGTATCGGTTGCTATCGATTAAGGCTAGCAATTAAAGGCTACGAATTAAAGGCCACCAACAAGCAACTGTCGCACCCTACAAAATTTGCGTAGAACAAGGATGTCGCAATCAATCAACGTTTTTACCCGCAGATGCACACCACACAGAAAACCATTGCTCGCGGCTTAAAATGATACTACAAGCAGCAACAGCTTCACGCACGGCGGCAATACGTCCCGTGCCAGTTAATACAACAGGCTTAGACGGATGTCGCAAAATCCAGGCAATTGCGACAGTAGACATCGATACATCCAACTGATCCGCGATGACTTTCAGCGCCGCGCTTACCCTCAAACCACGCTCGCTATCATCTTGCAATAAACGACCTCCCGCTAGTGCGGACCAGATCATCGGCGCAATCCCTAAGCGCTGACACTGGTCCAGCGTACCATCGTGTAATGGCGGCAAATGCAGGGCCGACAACTCCACTTGGTTAGTCACCAGCGGAAAACGGGATGCCAGCAATTCAAATTGCGATGGCGTGAAGTTGGACACACCAAAATATTTGACCTTACCACTCTGCTGCAATTGCTGAAACGCTTCCGCCATTTCATCTACATTCATCAAAGGATCGGGTCTGTGTATCAGCAGCAAATCCAGATAATCAATCCTCATGTTGCGTAAGGAATTCTCGGCCGACGCAATGATGTGTTCACGGCTGGTGTCGTAATGCTGAAGTTGATGCGCAGGCCGCTGATCAGACACCAGCTTGATGCCGCACTTGCTGACGATCTCGATTTTATGACGTAACTGCGGTGCCAATGCCAGCGCCTCACCGAATAATTGTTCGCATTGATAATTGCCATAAATATCGGCATGGTCGGTGGTGGTAATTCCTGATTCCAGAGCCTGCTCAATAAAGCGCAGTCTTTGCTGTGGCGTCATCGCCCAATCTGCCAGACGCCATAAACCTAGTGCAATACGAGAAAACTCTGGGCCGGAAGAGGCAAGACGAATACGTGGTGTGGACATAAAATCTTTAAAAAATAAAAGGGAAGGGAGAACTTTATTCAACCACAAAAACTAACTCAGTCAGCGGCGCAAAGAATCTATTATTTCAGAAACGCAAAGAACGTAACAATGACGTTCTTTGCCAGCGTGAACTCGCTTTGATACTGCGCTTATGCTTCTACACCATCATCGCGAAACATCGTCTTCAGACCACGTAAAGCCTGGCGAATCCGTGCTTCATTTTCAATCAGGGCAAAGCGTACATATTCGTCGCCATACTCACCAAAACCGATACCAGGTGACACGCAAAGTTTAGCCTTTTCAAGAACTTGCTTAGCAAATTCTAGCGAGCCCAGTTGACGATAAGCTGGCGGAATATGTGCCCAGATATACATCGATGCTTTCGGAATATCGACCATCCAGCCCAGCTCGTGCAAGCCTTTTACCAAGACATCACGACGACGCTGATACTTGTCGCGTATCTCGCTGACGCAAGTTTGATCACCTTCCAGCGCCGCAATCGCCGCTACTTGTACCGGCGTAAAACTGCCGTAATCGTGATAGCTTTTTATCCTTGCCAAAGCCGATACCAGCTCTTTATTACCCACCATAAATCCGATTCGCCAGCCTGCCATGTTATAGCTTTTAGATAGCGTAAAAAATTCAACAGCAACATCACGCGCACCCGGCACCTGCATAATTGAGGGCGCTTTCCATCCATCAAAAACGATGTCGGCATACGCCAGATCATGGACCACCAGGATGTTATGTTCTTTCGCCAGTTTGACGACGCGCTCAAAAAATTCCAACTCTACGCATTGCGCTGTCGGGTTGGAAGGGAAGCCAAAGATCATCATTTTCGGTTTTGGATAACTCTCGCGGATAGCACGTTCCAGTTCGGCAAAAAAATCCACGCCCGGACTCATGCGTATTGAACGGATATCCGCACCTGCGATCACCGCGCCATAAATATGAATCGGGTAACTGGGATTGGGTACCAGCACAGTGTCACCCTTGTCTAGCGTTGCCAGCATCAGATGCGCAAGACCTTCTTTAGAACCGATGGTGACAATCGCCTCGGTGTCAGGATTTAGGTCAACGTCATAGCGGGATTTATACCAATGTGCAATCGCGCGACGTAAGCGTGGAATACCTTTGGAAGCGGAATAGCCATGCGTATCAGGTCGTTGTGCGACCTCAACCAATTTGGCAACGATGTGGGGTGGAGTCGCGCCATCAGGATTGCCCATCGACATATCGATAATATCCTCGCCACGACGGCGCGCCGCCATTTTTAGCTCGGCGGTAATATTGAAGACATACGGTGGAAGGCGATTAATGCGGGAGAAAGTATAACTGCGGCTTGGTGTCGTATCACCCCGGCCCGGCGGAGTAGTGCTAGCAATAATGGTCATGATGTATTTTCACGTAAGCGCCCGGATCCGTCCGAGCGACGTTGAAGCGTGTGCTTCATGAACGATCATAACCAGCGCCTCTGAATCGCGCAATGATTTTTATTCGATCAGAAAAAGTAGGGGAAATGGCTAGCGCAAAATGTCTCATTTCGAATTTATCCGCACATAACGAATAAATATACTCCCGATATGTATATTTTATTGTCCATATAATACTTAGACAATAAGGCATTTTTTATAAAAAATAGGGGGAGTATATGCAATTTGGCAGTGCAAAAGTCCAAGCAATCGCGCTAAGCGGGATATAAAGCGCCAAGAATCCGCAAACCTTTTGCGCCAGTTACTTCGGGCAAATTACCCGCCGAGCGATCAACAAATTGTTGTGCCAGCCAAGCAAAGGCCAGGGCTTCAACATGATGTGGCGAAACTCCCAGATCCTCAGTGCTTGCGACGGTTGACTGCGATCCCTTGCGACGCAATGTCGACTCAATATGTTGCATCAGACATTGGTTATAAGCCCCACCACCGCAGATATAGATGCCAGCAACATCGGCTGCATAATTTAAGATAGCGTCAACCAGAGTCGTCGCAGTGAACGCACACAGCGTCGTCTGTACGTCTACCGCCGAGATATCCGCAAACGCTGACAACTGTAATTTTTGATTCAACCAGTCGGGACTAAATAAATCACGCCCCGTACTTTTTGGTGGAGCCGTCTGTAAAAATGCCTCATCGCACAATGCAGCCAACAATCCGGTATGCACTTGCCCCTGCGCCGCCCAGGCACCATTTTCATCATACGGTTTAGCATGATGCTGCGCGATCCAGGCATCCATCAACACATTGCCAGGACCCGTGTCAAAACCGGTAGTCGAACCATCTGCTCGCAAGATACTGATATTACTGATGCCGCCGATATTGGCGACGACCCGACATACGCCAGCCTGGCCAAAAATCGCGCGATGAAATGCCGGCACCAACGGTGCGCCCTGCCCTCCCGCCGCGACATCACGACTACGAAAATCAGCGATCACATCGATGCCAGACAACTCTGCCAGCAACGCAGGATTATTGGTCTGGCGCGTATAGCCTAACTCTGGACGATGCCGTATGGTCTGGCCATGCACGCCGATGGCACGCACGCTATGCTGATCAACTGACGTCACTTTTTCAAGCAAGGCATTAACACAGGCAGCGTATTGTATGACCAGCATATTAGCGGCCAAAGCCTCTCGATGAATTTCATCTGCACCTGACTGCTGCAATGCCATTACATCAGCCCGTAAGGTGTCTGCAAACGGAATATAAGCACTCGCCAGCAATTGCATGGTGTTGGCTTGCGCAGGGTCTGTGTGTTCTGGCAATACAACCAGAACACCATCTACGCCGTCCAGACTGGTGCCTGACATTAAACCGATATACAAGTTATTAGTGAGATTTTTCATGGCGGGGAGCAAAGTTAAATTCAGGCATCGACACCGACGCTTTATAGCAGATTATTTATCAGGCTGAAAAAAAAGGCTGAACATGGAGTTCAGCCTTCTATTGTACTTGTAGATCTGCTCGCAACTTCCTGAAGATTTACTTCGATGCGAGTCTCATTGTTGTTGGTGATCCTTGTGGGCGCAACAAGGCAAAGCGATGCGCCATATCGTCCGCCACAGATTTAAAGCGCGGCAAGTCGTTTCCGGCGAGTGGCGGTGCGTTAGGCACACTCACCGACATAGGATCACGTGCTTCGTTATTCACCCGGAATTCATAGTGCAAATGCGGACCAGTTGACCAGCCAGTGGTGCCCACATACCCGATCACTTCACCTTGACTGACTTTGCTACCTTTATGGATGCCAGCTGCAAAACGGCTCATGTGTGCATACGCCGTGCTGTAATTAGACCAGTGCTTGATAACGACCAAATTACCGTAACCACCGCTCATGCCTGCTGTCTCCACTACGCCGTCACCGGATGCACGGACAGGTGTACCGACCACAGCAGCAAAGTCCACGCCTTTATGCGCTTTCCATTGACCAGAAATAGGATGCAAGCGCATCGCAAAGCCAGAAGAAATACGGGTAAATTCCAACGGTGATTTTAAGAATGCTTTCTTGAGGGATTTACCATCAAAACTATAGTAACCGCCTGCGCCACCCGCCTCATCAAACCAGACGGATTGGAATAACTTACCGGAGTTGCTGAATTCGCCAGCTAACACGCGACCAGTTCGGATGAACTCACCATTCTGCCAAAAGCTTTCATACACAACGTTAAAATGGTCGCCGCGTTGCAGGTAACGGAAATCCACATTGGTCTCAAACATACTGACGATTTGGGTCGCAATATTGTCAGGGATTTGTGCATCATCGGTGGCGGCAAACAAGGTCGAACGGATATCGCCAGAGCGCATCTCTACTCGTTTTTCTAACTTGGCAGTCGCATCGATAGAGATCAATTTACCAGCTGCATCGCGGGTGATGGTGATGTTGTGAACTGGCTTATCGTTGCTGTCGACCATGGTCGCTTGCAGCCATTCCAGCTCGCCTTCGTCATTGGTCTGAGCACGAATAGATTTACCAGTACGCAACTGCATCACAGAACGGGCAACCGCGTCAGTTTTAATGAATTTAGTCGCCTCATCATCCTCAACGCCTAAGCGCAATAACAAAGAACCCAAACTATCACCACGTAAGACTTTTTCTTCGCGGATAAAATGCTGTTCGTTCTCTTCTAGGGCAGCAACTTGCTCATCTAATTTAGGCAAATCTAATTGCTGAGTGATTTTCTTGACTGGCAAATCGGAGGCATCCGGTGCCATCGGTGCAACACCGACTGCGCCAAAAGCACACACTGCAAAAAACAAACCGCAAAACGAAACAATTCGCGAAGTACGCGTAGTTCCGAATAACAACCTGCTGCCAGAAGTTAATTGATGGAATTTATCTGATAGACGCATGCAATAAGTTAAAATTAATATATTGAGTAATAAATTGATATAAAGAATTGAGTGCAGGAACGATAAAACGTTCAATGCGGAACGATATAAAAAGTAATTCCTAATACCAATTACTGACTATCGTTCCGTCTCATTTTCATACCATTTTCGTATAGTGCCCGAGGCTGAATGCACGAAAAAATCTCGCTGGATTATAGCAAAGCTACCTTGCGAAAAAAACTGATTATGGGTGCAGACCACTCGATCGGCTAGCGGTGTTACAAAAAACTGATGTAGATAAAATCATAATGACCTCCATACAAACTCCCTCTCATTCTTCAAAATCTGCAACATCATCCACGGCCTTACCACTATCAGATGCCGTACAACATGCGCTGGCAGTTGCTAAGCGCGGTGCGGATGAACTGTTAATCGAATCCGAATTTGCGCAAAAATTAGCTCGTAGTGAACAAACTGGCAAGCCTTTACGCATCAAACTTGGCCTTGACCCAACCGCACCAGATTTGCACCTGGGACATACTGTTGTGTTGAATAAGATGCGGCAGTTGCAAGATTTAGGCCACACCGTCATATTTTTGATCGGCGATTTTACGTCGATGATCGGCGACCCTTCTGGACGCAATGCGACGCGCCCACCGTTGACCCGTGAACAAATCGAAGCAAACGCCCAGACTTACTTTAAGCAAGCCAGTCTCGTGCTGGATGCGAGCAAAACAGAGATCCGTTACAACTCTGAATGGTCAGATCCGCTAGGTGCACGTGGCATGATTGAATTGTCATCAAAATACACCGTAGCGCGGATGATGGAACGTGACGATTTCACAAAACGTTTTAAAGCAGGAACGCCCATTTCGGTGCATGAATTTTTATACCCGCTGATGCAGGGTTATGATTCTGTGGCGTTGCGCTCCGATTTGGAACTTGGTGGCACTGACCAAAAATTCAACTTATTAGTTGGTCGTGAATTGCAAAAAGATTATGGACAAGAGCAGCAATGTATTTTGACCATGCCTCTATTAGAGGGTTTGGATGGCATAGAAAAAATGTCGAAATCCAAAAATAATTACATCGCCATCACCGAACCTGCCAACACGATGTTCGCCAAAATCATGAGCATTTCTGACATCATGATGTGGCGCTATTACGAATTATTGTCGTTCTGCTCAATGGAGCAAATTGCAGCCCATAAAAAAGCAGTCGCCGAGGGACAAAACCCACGCGATATTAAAGTCGCGATTGCGCAAGAAATTGTCGCGCGCTTCCATAATAAGCAGGCCGCAGACGACGCGCTGACGGACTTCGTCAACCGCTCCAAAGGTGGCATTCCCGACGATGTGCCAGAAATCGCACTCAGCGGCGCACCGATTGCGATCGCACAACTATTGAAGCAAGCGAATCTCTGCCCCTCCACCTCCGATGCGATGCGTATGATAGATCAGGGCGGCGTGCGTCTGGATGGCGCAGTTGTCAGCGACAAAGCCGTCAAAATTGAGGCGGGTACCTTTGTGCTGCAGGTGGGTAAACGTAAATTTGCCAAAATCACTTTGTCGGCATGATCTGCGGTATTGATTACTTCCGGCATCTTCACCGCATCTATCAAAAAACGACAACATGATCGCATTGCTACAACGCGTTAGTCATGCCAGTGTTGTCGTTGATGGCAACACCATAGGCTCGATTGGCGCAGGTTTGCTGGTGTTGTTGTGCGCAGAACGCGGTGACAGCGAAGCACAAGCCGATGCCTTGCTTAAAAAATTACTGGCCTACCGTGTGTTTTCAGATACTGCTGGCAAGATGAATTTAAGCTTGACCGATACCGCAGGGGACTTGCTGCTGGTGCCACAATTTACATTAGCGGCCGATACCTATTCTGGTACGCGCCCCTCGTTTACTCCGGCCGCATCGCCAGAAGATGGTCGCAGATTATTTGACTACTTTGTCACTCAAGCCAGCACCAAACATAGCCAGATTGCCAAAGTCGCTACCGGACAGTTCGGCGCCGATATGAAGGTCTCGCTGACCAATGATGGCCCTGTCACTTTCTGGCTGCAAACCAAGAAGCCCGCTGTATAGTCAACATTCAGAAGCGTTATTTATGACCGATATTCTCTTGATCCGCCACGGCGAAACCGCCTGGAATGCGATCCGCAAACTACAAGGCCACTTAGACGTTCCGGTCAATGCAGAGGGTACGCGGCAGGCAAAAGCTCTTGCTGCGGAATTACAAAATGAAAAACTGGATGCCATTATTTCCAGCGATCTGCAACGTGCAGTGCAAACCGCCGGAGAAATCGCTCGTCTGCAAGGTATCAGCACACGTATTGATGCTGGTCTGCGCGAACGCTGCTTTGGCGGCTTTGAAGGTTTGTTGTACAGCGATCTGCCACTGCGCTTTCCGGAGGCTTACGCGGTCTGGCAAGCACGTGATCCTGATGCACCGTTTCCACCCGGAGAAAATCAGGGAGAAACCATACGTCAGTTCCACACGCGGGTCATGATACATATCCTGCATTATGCGAAACAATTTGAAGGACAAAAAATCGCTTTGGTGGCGCATGGTGGCGTACTCGAATGCGCCTATCGCGCCGCTAAAAATCTGCCACTAGATGCGCCGCGCGAAGTCACTTTATATAACGCCAGTATTAACCGCTTTCGATACGACCCGACGCTGGCAAACGGTTTGCAATTGATCTCATGGGGTGAGATTGAACATCTGAATCATGATCTCACTGACGAAATTTAACGAGATTGCATCAGAGTTGCAGCTTGAGTTGAAGCTTGAAAAATTCAGAATCGGCTTAAGATACTCAATGCTATTTATGTGCATTGCGAATGCTTAGTCACTAAGGAAACTCCATGGGCCTAGATTTACTCAATTTAAAACAAGCGTCCAATGATTTTGAGAAATCGATGGAGCGTTTGATTGATCAAAATGTAGCGCCTTTAGTTGAGCGCTCAATACAGCAAGTGAGTACGGAATTATCCCAAGTTATCCAGCAAGCCGGCGCGCAGATTGATCGTAATATTGCTGTACTCTCAGAAGAAATTCACAACCAGCGCAGCATGACCAAGGACGATATTAAAGCCTTGATTGATTATTCTACCGAACAAATTGGCGCCGCATTAGATCAGCGCATCCTCGCCATCAAGCATGAGACTTCCACCTTGATCAATGAAAAAGTGGAGATGCTAAAAGCAGAGCTGGAAGATGCTGCAATCACCAGTCGTAAGACCATGTATGTGAACGTAGCGATCTCCATCGGTGCTGCGATTTGCATGGCGATCATCGGTTTGATCTATAAAAAAATCTCGCTGGGCGAACTCAATTTGCTGAACGTGTTCCGCGTCACTTTGCTGTCGTGTGCGACATTTACGCTGGTGCTGTCCGGCTTAAAAGGCTTGCAGCGCTGGCGCGGCATGAGGCGTGCAAAAAAAAGCGTGGCGACGGTGGCCATTTCTTATCTTGGGGTATTGCGACCGAACGGCGCAATGGGATTATTTTTACTCAGCGTAGCATTATTAGCCGGGTGGATGGCGCTATATCATTTCGTCAGGTAATCGCCTGCTAACGCCACAACAATCGCTAATAAAATCCTAAACAAACTGCACTACGCTAACGGCGCTGACTCTCTGCAATATAGCAGAACGAGCGATACGATCATCTACTCCAATGGCAACAGCGATGCCTTAGCAAAAGATGACCGTATCGATGACGTCTATTTATTTACCCGATTTACCCTGCCACACCGCCAGCATATCCGGCGATGCCTGAGCGCGGATGCCGCTGTCTGTCAGAATAGATTCTGTCGAATCCACCATAGCTTTACGAGGCAACACCATGGTCTCGCCAGCGCGCTGATCAAAGTGGATCGTCACAAACTCATCTTTTAAATCGCGTAATAAAGTCACCAAATGACGCAAGCTGCGCACTGGCACGTTATTAATGGAATACACCACGGCACCAAAACGGTTGCTGTAACCCGACGTTAATTTGTGTGGAAAAAATGGCGCGGTAACGACGACTAATTCTTCACGCGCAGCATCAGGCTCATCACCCCGACGTGTCACCAATGGGCTTGCATTGAACGCAAACGCATTCAACCCATTTGCATTAGAACTGATAAATGTCAGAAACTCAGCAGTAGCGCGCGAGAATGCAATCGGACCATAAATAAAATAAGACGGATAGCCGCCGTTTAAATCGGGGATCAGCAATGGGCGCGAAGCAACTACGGGCAATTGAATCTTCAGCTGCTTGCCACTACGCATGACTGTCAACGGCACCTTGCCATTTTTTGCCAGTTGTTGCACCCGATACTGAAATTGCACCCGCAAATTAGGTCCTAGTTTAACCATCGCCTGATTATCAATCGGTGAATCGCCGATGTGCGTAATAACATCAAACTCCTTCAAAGGATAAGATGCATCGCTTTGCGCAGGACGATGCACAATCGCGCCCTCTACCGTTTTATCTAATTTCAGAAAAATCCGCATCGCTGGATTTTCCAGAGTTTGAATATCATCATGCATTGCTGGTTTGCCGTCATAAACGCCATCACCAATGTCGGCTAAAAACAAATCGATCTCTTCGTTAGGAATGATGTAACCAATATTTTGCGCACCATTGATACCGCTAAATGCCAGCCCTACCATTTTGTCGCCTGCCATGACCGGACCACCGCTGTTACCCGGATTAATTGCAGCATCAATCTGAATGCGCAAACCTGCTGTGGAATAACCATAATTAACAAACTCAATCCGCGACACAATGCCTTTAGTGATCGACAGCGAACTACCACCGATCGGATAACCGTACGCTAATACGGCATCACGGACATCGGGTAAAACGCTAGCACGCGCTGCGGGTGCATGAGTATCAAAAAACGATTCATCATCTAGCTTCAAGATCGCCAGATCAATCCCGCGCGCGATTGCGACTACCGTGGCAGATACTTTGTCACCAGACTGATTCGCCTGGATTTGTACCTGACTGGCATAGCCAACTACATGCGCATTGGTCAGAATCCGCTTGCCTTCAATTACGACACCAGATCCGGTGACCTCTTGCGGTGCGGCTTTGCTCCATGGCTTAAATGGATCAGGTCCACGCAGCGTAGAAAAAATCTTTACTACTGAATTCTCCAACATCGCTGGCAATACCGTCGTGGACGGCAAAGTAGACGGCGCCGCTGATTGCACAGCAGGCGACTTTACTGGCGCAACGATTGTTGGCGTGGTTGAGATGGGCGCAGTTCCAGCACCCGGTACATCTGCTCCCGCTGCAAAAGCAGAACTGCTGATCGCCGGACTCAGCACAAGCGCAATTGATAAGGCAGCAGAAACCGTCATCAGGCGACTTCTGACCGTGCGACTTTTAACTAAAGGAAAAATTCTAAATTGGATCATGTGCTTGACTATAAAAAGGATCAATCGGAAGACAATTCATACCATCACCACGCGGCGCAGCAAATGCAAAAAAAGACTGCGTGAATTGACACAATATACACGAAACCTCTTTCAAACTTTGCGCAATTGCGAACCGAAACGTAACAATTTATTTCTCGAATAATCGCGGGCTATTCTGGAATCAAAAAACTACGGGTCAGCATTCTAAAGGTCAACACGTAGGACTTAAACTTAAGCCAGCTAATATCTTGCGGCAAAAAGTATTTTTGTTTTGATGAGTATGTTTGCACATCCCGCCCATAAATTATGGCACCCATTACACGATGTGATTAGCCGGCTTTAGCGCATTTCACATGTTCAGCACATCCTGCAATATAAATATACTCCTTATCAGTATATTTAATTTGTCCATACAATATCTGGACAATTAAGCATATTTATAAAAAATTAAGGGGAGTATATTAAATGCTAGGTTTTATCAGCAGATAGCAATCAACCGATGCCCTTTCGACGACACACACCAGAGATATCTATTAAGAATATTAAAACCGCTCGAACCTAGTCGCAGAACACACTGGATTGACTTAACTTTATGTTCCAAACCTGCTGTTGTTAATTTATTATTTATCAACTAGCATCACTTATCGCTTGAAAGCCACTGGCTATCCTTGCATACTTGTTGTCCGATCATCGAATTTTGCAGTTGGTCGCATCATCACCAAAAAATCTTCAAGCAGCATTTACAGTGCTATCGCAGTAAAGAATTTGTCCAGATTCTACTGAACCACATGTCCACACTACTTAATCAGGAGATCGTATGAAATTGATGCGCCACGCCATAAAAATATCTACCCTCAGCATTTTGCTCAGTGCCGCTTTCGGCTTTAGTGCTCTGCATGCAGCACCGGTCGCGGCCGATACCAGCAAGGATAGCAAAGACAGTAAAGATCAAAAACCAAGCAAACAAGCCAGGCAAGCTACGCAGAACTATAAGCGCTACTCGATAGAACAGTTTATGGCGACCACCAGTATCAACGGCGCATCGTTTAGCAAGGATGAAAAACAAATACTATTCAACAGCAATGAATCCGGTATTTTTAATGCATACACCATCGCGGTGCAAGGCGGCAAACCGGTAGCATTGACTAAGTCGAGCACCGACAGCACCTACGCGATTAGCTATTTTTATACCGACAACCGTATTCTGTTCACCCGTGACAAAGGCGGTGACGAAAACAACCATGTGTACGTACGCGAGTTAGATGGTTCGGAAAAAGATCTGACACCCGGCGATAAACTCAAAGCGGAATTTGCTGGATGGATCAATGACGGTAGCGGTTTTTATCTTGTCAGCAATGAGCGCGACCCCAAGTACTTCGACATGTATAAATACGATGCAAAAACCTACGCCCGTACCCTGATCTATAAATCGGAAACTGGCATGAATCCAGATAGCATCAGCGACGACGGTAAATGGATTGCGCTTGGCAAAACAAATACTACCTCCGACAGCGATATCTATTTATACAATACCGTCACGCGTGAGACTAAACTGATTACGCCACACCAAGGCGCTGCCGGTCATTACATCGCCAATTTTGATCCCGCATCAAAACGGCTGTTCTATGCCTCCAATGCCGGTGGCGAATTTACCTCTATCCGCACGTATGATCTAACGAGCGGCATCACGAAAGAACATGAAAAAGCAGATTGGGACATCACCGGTACCAGCTTTTCACAAGACGGACGTTTCCGGATTAGTGTCGTCAATCAAGATGGTAGTACCGTCATCCGCGTAGTCGAAGGCGCGGCAGAAAAACCTGTCGCTCTGCCTAAATTACCAGGTGGTGAAATGCGCGGCACGACGTTCTCTGCCAGCGGCAATCTCATGGCGTTTTATGTGAATGGCGACCGGTCGCCAAATAACTTATACGTCCATGATTTTAAAACCAAGCAAACCCGTCAGCTGACACAAAGCCTGAATAAAGAAATCAACCCGGATGATCTCGTCGAGGCCGAAGTCGTTCGCTTTACGTCCTTCGATGGCACCGTCATCCCTTCGATTTTTTACAAACCTAAAGGCGCCTCTGCCAATGCCAAAGTCCCAGCCATTGTGTATGTACACGGCGGCCCTGGCGGCCAGACCCGGCGCGGTTACAGCTCGCAAATCCAGTATCTGGTCAACCACGGTTATGCCGTCCTCGGCATCAACAATCGCGGCAGCTCTGGCTATGGCAAAAGCTTTAATACCGCCGACGATCGCAAGCACGGACGCGAGCCATTGTGGGATTGTGTCGAAGCCAAAACCTACCTCGCTAGTCTGGGCTATATCGACCCGGCACGCATCGGCATCATGGGCGGCAGTTACGGCGGTTATATGACGCTTGCCGCGCTGGCATTCCGCCCAGAAGCCTTCAAAGTCGGGGTCGATATTTTTGGTGTCAGCAACTGGTTACGCACTTTAGAAAGTATTCCACCGTACTGGGAAGAACAGCGTAAAGCCTTGTATGACGAAATCGGTGATCCGGTCAAAGATAAAGATTTTCTGATCGCCACCTCACCGCTATTCCACGCTAACGAAATCCGCAAACCACTCATGGTCGTTCAAGGTGCAAATGACCCTCGTGTGCTCAAAGCAGAAAGCGATGAAATCGTTGATGCCGTGAAAAAGAATAAGGTGCCTGTGGAGTATGTCGTCTTCGCCGATGAAGGCCACGGTTTTAGCAAAAAGAAAAATCAGGCAGAATCCAGCGAAAAGATTCTGCAGTTTTTGGATAAATATTTAATGCCAGTTGGAGGGACAACAACTAAGTAATCAAAAAGGTTCCTGAATCTAGATTCAGGAACCTTATCCTCCAAAGTCCTATAGTGCTGTTTTCATAGACCATGACATCGATATAAGTTGGCTTCATACAAACCAAATATGAGTGGGCAGAAACCCAAGCAATCTCATCCGTGCCTTCGCAAAGGGTTTGACATTTGAGAACGGATCTTTTCTTTAAGAATGAACCCTCACGATTGAGCGCTGCGCTGCTGCTCTCCTTGATAGCTCACGCCCTGCTGTTGAGTATTAGTTTAGGAGGTCAGACATTCGGGCTTCCCGGTTTTAACTTTCCCTGGAAAGAAAAACGTCTGGGAGCTAATGATTTACTCATCCTGCTCGAGCCAGCGCAATCCTCAACATTGACATCTGCTCCGGCACCGAACGAACTATCCATGTCGACGCCAGCCGATGTGGGCAAACCCGCCTTATCAAGCACGACCACATCAACCATGATGCCAGATCATGCGGTTGACCATAGCGAGGTCAACCCCGTGTTGATACCTCCGCCAGAACCCGCGATGACGCCGGTAGTCGTCCCTGCTCCGCATACGGAGCCGGTCATAGCCACACAAAAACAACCCGATCTGCAAGCAACTACAGTACCAATAACCCCCATAGCGCAAACTGCGACGACTCAAGTTACTAAAACTCCCTCACCCGATAATTCGGATAGCGCATCGTCAAAACAGATCAAACAAGATACGCAAGAGCGAGAACCTGAGCGGATAGCACTTGAGCGTGAGGAGCAAAACACAGAACAATTGAAACAAACAGAACTGATAGCGACCGCTCAGCGAAAAAATAAACAACAAGAGCAGGTCAGACAGGACTCTGCACGCTCTGCACAAATCGCTGAAAATGAAGCTGCTCAACGGGAACTCGAACGCCAGAAGGTCGAAAGTCAGGAACTTGCCTTGCAGGAGGAATTGCGACGAGAGACACTGCAAAAAGAGCAAACAAAGAAAAACGAACAGGCTCAGCAAGAGGCAGTTCGCCAAGAACTCGCCCGAGCTGATGCATCAAGATTAGAAGCGAGCCGCAAAGTAGTTGCACAACAAGAACAAACCAGACAAGCCCAGCTTGAAGCAGCGCGGCAAGAGCAGTTACGACAAGACGCTGCACGCTCTGAGCAGGCTGCCAGAAACGAAGCCACACGCAAAGAGGCTGAACGCCTTGAAACAGAACGTCTCGAACTTGCACAGCGAGAAAAACTGCGAAGAGAAGCAGCACAAAAAGAATTGGCAAGGCAAACCGAGCAAGCTCAGCAGGACGCGGCTCGGAAAGAACTGGCCCGAGCTGAAACTGCTCGGCTAGAAGCGGCTCGACTAGAAACTGCTCGCAGAGAGTCTGAGCGACAAGATCAGATCAGGCAAAAACAACTCGAAACAGCGCGGCAAGAACAGCTGCAACAAGAAGCTGCACGCACAGAGCAAACTGCTAGAAACGAAGCAGCGCGCAAAGAGACGGAAGGTGCAGCAGCCCAACGTCAGGAACTTGCCCGGCAAGAGAGTTTGCGACGAGAGAGTCTGCAAAAGGAACAGGCAAAACAGGAACGGGCGGAATATGAGGCGACGCGTGAAGAGCGGTTGCGCGCCATAGGGCGGCAACTCAACGAGGAGGCTGCTCAGCGCGATGCGGCTTTGAAAAAACCGTCACGCACGCTGCCGCCCACAGTAAGCAGTCTTCGTCGTGGATGGCTACTCGGACGCGCCGATGCAAACGCCGATCTCGTCCTCTACGCAGAGGCAATGAGCAGGAAAATCGAGAGAAACATGGCCTTTGATATGGTTCGTGAATTAGTAAAACAGCCTCACGTCCAGCCATTAGTGACCGTAGCAATCCGTGCAGATGGCTCCGTAGAAAAGGTGACTTTCGTCGTCTCCAGCGATGTCGCCGCTATCGACGACGCAATACGAAAAGTCGTAGCCAGCCAGGCGCCCTATCCCGCGTTCACGCCTGCCCTGGCGCGTCAATACGACGTGATCGAAATTCGCCGTACATGGATATTTGATGTGACGATCCGCCTGCAATAACGGTGAGTTCATTAAAGCCGTGTTCATCATTTGAACTCATCTCGCCCGAATGAATGGAATGCATCCTAACGCAGAAGTGAAATGCGCCGCAAATCGCCGCCAGCGCAAAGAGTTAATGTAAACACGGCGTCATTTTCGACTGTAATGTTAGGTTTTATTCGTCTTGCCATCCGAGGCTGGGTGTTCTCGCTTGCGCGGGCAACCAATACTCCAATGCACACAGCGCCAACTCTACTGACACTCCTTCAACGAAGAAGCCACGATGTTCAAGCGCTCGCAAATTACAGCTACTTTTCGCATCTACGCAAATAATTAGATTACCAAAGTCGACGCCTTCTCCGATACAAGCGACAATGAGCTCCGTGCTCAGTTGAAGGTGCTCGTTTGCAAAAGACAAAACTTCTGTTTCATTATTTGTGCGAACTACTTCACACGCAGCGGCAGTATTAGCTACATTTAGCTCAATTTCGAAGTGTGTCCCAGATCGCATTCAGTTGAAACCTAACGCTGAGTTGAACGGAGTTGCGCATGACGCACATAAACCGAACAGCAATTAGTTGAAAAAATTCTGATCATCGAAAGACCAAATTGCGCAGCTCCTGCGTCGAGCGCCATGATAAGCAAAGGACTAGGATTCATCGCGCAACCGATCTCGTGCTTCCTGCAACAACACTGTATATTTTTTATCGAATGGCGCAACTAAGTTTTTTTCGAAAACACAGCAAAGGTTCCAGAGCGCTCGTTCTTCAGCTTGATCTTCGATGACCAATTTATCTGTGTTACTGAAGCGTTGGAGAAATTCAAATAGGACGATAGCCTCATCGGCAGTAATCGTTAAATGAACATCAGATGGATTTTCATGGGTCATTTGTTTACTGCTTAACGTTGAGATGAAGGGATCGCCTTCACAGGTATAAATGGAAGTGTTTTCATTATTAGCGATTCCCTATCGATCGCCTTGTTATGTCTTAATTTTATTGAGACGATACTGCATTTCATTCCTAATACCTTCATCATGGCTATTCGCGAATTTTCTAATTGAGTCGAAAGCTTCTTCAGTGCCAATTTTAAACAAAGCATGACTAAACCACTTGGCTATCACATCTGAGTCGGAGCAGTTGTAATCTAGATGATCGAAACCGCCATTCAGAACATCGTTTATAAAACTAACGCTTGATGGATGTGCAAACTTCTGAATGCCCATGGTGATTTCTTGATGTCGATGGTGCCCCTTTATCACAAGAAGGTGATTAAGCGTGTCAACTTGAGTAATGCTATTTCTTATCTCAAATGTCGCGTCGATCAGGAGTTCGATTTGGTTTTCATCTTTCTTAGCAATCGCACTTTGAACCGCATTAGCTATAAATTGTGCTTTGCTTTCCTCGTCGACTTTCATCGTGTCCCAAAACTCCTCGACATTTTTGCGATGCTGTTTGTATGACTCTTGAAAGTCACTATTCATGGTCATTTCCTAATGAGACATAACTTATGTCTTTTAATAATCAAATCGAACCGTAAAGTGCGACAAATGATGAGACTACAACTTATAAAAGTTGGACGCTCGCACTATATTTTTCGGAAAGAGCTTGGTAAATACATTAACGGAGCAATCGTTTTGGTGACTTCTCTAGATTTGTAGCGAACCTTATGCTTGCAGATCACCCCTAGATATAACGAAGATAGTTTTCTTTGGCCTACCGATCTATATTCGGCACAAAAACAATATACTCCCTATTATTTTTAATGAAATCTCATTATTGACCAATAATTACATGGACAACTAAAATATACTAACTATTAGTATGTATATTTACTTCAACATCAATACCGGGGCAGCCGCACTGCTGACAAAGATGAAAATCTGTTTTTAGGTCAAAAGATCGTAACTGTAGAGATTACATTTTGCTACCGTTAAGGTATGCGGAATCTAGCTATACTTCTGCGACTTCATCACATCGTTAGCACGCCTCGTTTGCTCATGATCATCCGCATATCATCTACAACCATCGAAAAAAACAGACGTATGAAGGAGTAATCCTTGATACGCCTGTTATGTTCAACCCAGATTTTTCAGATCAGCATCATCAACTGATTGATTAGTTTCGATTAGTTTATCGAAACCTGTTCTGGCATGGCGGATGAATGATGATTTAAGATCAGCCAGTCGTTTCCTACTTTTTTATACACGTAGGTGTAACGCGCCTGTACTTTGGAGTGCTTGCCATCTTTGGTCAGATCAAAGGTGTAGACGCCGCTATCGATTGCGGAGTCTACATCTAACAAGCGAATCTGGCGATAGTTGATGACGCCCGTTGGCTTGAGCACCAAAAAATGCTCGAAATAATCAGTAATTTCAGCGGGCGTAGTACGCACCTGGTTTGATACGGTCGGTTGCAACATAGCCTTCGGGTGGTAAAGCTTGACGACCTCTGCGGGCTTGCCGGTACCGAGTGCTGCGTTCCAGCGATCAAATAACTTGGAAATTTCTTGCTCTGCCGCATTGGCAGGCGCGACTACCTCGTTACCGTAGACTCTTGGTAGGTCTTTTGCAAACGCAGATGAGCCAACTAACAGTGAAATAGCGAGTACAAGGGATTTCATATACATCTCCAAAAAGTCATTAAAAGTGTGTCGCAGCTTGTGATTGCGATGACACACTATGACTTGGCAATAGAATCGCCACATCCGCTTGCAGACATAGGCAAAGGTATGCTACTCGGCATATACTATTACGTATGCCAAACACTCCCCACCCGACTGCACACGCCTTGCGCAATCACTACCGCGATCAGCAAGCCAATACTGCCCGTCTGAGGTTGCTATCTGACGCCGGACAGGTGCTGACAACTTCCCCAAATAGCGCAGCTATTCCCGCCATATTGGGCTATGCGCTGGAGTTTTGTGCGTTCGAATCTGGCACGGTCATGGTGGCAGACAATGGTGCGTTGCGGGTTGAGGCGTCTCGCGGTGATGTGCTGCCGGGTGGATTGCGTTTTTCAGCACAGGGAACACTGGCGGCAGCACTAAAGTCCGACGCAAACCTGATGGTGCGACAAAACAGTGTGAGCCGTATGCTATTGCCCGCCGGAGCGATGGCGAGTCTGGAACTTTTACTGCCACTGCGTGCTGCGGGCAACCCGGTTGGTATTCTGCAATTAGTTAATCGCAAACCCATACCCGTTCCGGTTGAGGCTGACTTACAAGCACTCTCTACGCTGGCCAGTATGCTGGCGCTGGCATTATCGTCGGCACAATCTCTACCAGCAAGTAATTTGCAAGCTAGTAGCAAGCAGAGTAAAGCCTTATCCCAGCAACTCACCCCGCGAGAACGTGAAGTGCTGGTGCTGCTGCCTCACGGACTGACAAATGCCGACATCGGCTTACGGCTGGGGATTGCGACGGGCACGGTCAAGGTGCATGTCGAGAGAATTATTCATAAATTAGGACTCAACGACCGCACCCAAGTGGCAGCACGTGTAGTAGAACTTGGCTTTGGCAATTCGGGAGCGACATGAAACACAGCATACAAATCAAGATGTCACAGTGGTGGTCAAATCAACCGCTACGCTTAAAAGGTTTAGTGGTGATTGCGGTACCGGTGCTGGTGCTGCTGGCGGCGCTGGTATCCGGTTATGTCATGAGTCTTGAAAGCCGGCAAGCGCAACAAGGCATACACCGCACGCTGCAAATTCAGCATGATATTCAGGAGGTGCATACGTTGCTGGCCGAGGCAGCAACCGGTGTCCGGGGTTATTTGCTGACGGCGCAAAGTAATTTTCTGGAGCCCTACCGGATCGCAGAAACCGATCTGCCAAAACCGCTGCAACGCCTGCGACTACAGATCCGTGATCCACAACAAGTCGTTTTGCTTGAACGTGTCGCAGCGTTAGCCGCAAAAAAAGCGAAGGGCTCCACCATCTGGTTGAGCTAGGCAGCAATACTCCCTCGTCCACCCTGATTCCTATCCTTGTATCAAACAAAATGGTACTGGACGAACTACGTCGTAGTATCGACATCATGCGTACGCGCGAGGAGCTGTTGCTACAACAACGTGAAGAATATGCAGAGCAAGTTCATCAGCGTGCGATGATTGCCACTGCCATTGCAGGTATCGCCGGAGCGTTAGGTGCGCTGCTAGCGGTGCTGTTATTTTCAACCGGTATCGTCCGCCGGGTGCATCGTCTGGCCGACAACGCCGAGCGACTGGCCCGTGGTGCGCCGCTGGTACCGGCAGAACCTGCCACAGATGAGCTTGGACAACTCGCTAGCAGACTGGATCATGCGAGTCATTTGCTAGCCACACGCAGTGCCGAGGCAGAAAAAGCTTATCGTGAAGCGGAGCAGGCCAACCACGCAAAAACGGAGTTTCTGTCGCGCACCAGTCATGAATTACGCACGCCATTGAACGCGATTCTAGGCTTTGCTCAATTATTGGAACGTGATCTGCAAGAACCAGCAGCGCGTGACAGCGTGGCGCATATTCTGAAAGGTGGCCGGCACTTACTGGCACTCATCAATGAAGTGCTGGACATCGCCCGTATTGAAACGGGGCTAATTGATATCGACCTGCAAGCCGTTGAGGTGGACAACTTGCTGCGAGAAGCGGTCGCGCTGATCACACCGATCGCCGATCAAACCAGCATCAACATTAGCATCAAGCTCAACCAAGACATCGACACAGCAAATCCAATAAATCCAGCAGACCAGCCTAAAAAAATCTATGTTCTGGCCGACCGCAAACGCTTGTTGCAAGTGATGCTCAACTTGCTGTCAAATGCAGTCAAGTACAACGAGCCCAATGGCAGTGTCAGCCTGCACGTCCTGGTCCAAGGACGCAGAGCACGGATACAAGTCAGCGATACGGGCAAAGGTATTCCCGCCGAATTACAAGAACGTTTATTCACGCCATTTGACCGTCTTGGCGCAGAACATCGTTCCAGCGAAGGTACTGGACTTGGCTTGGCGGTATCGCGCCAAATTGTACGGGCAATGGGTGGCGACATTGAGATGAACAGCAGCCCCGGAAAGGGCAGCACGTTCTGGATTGATTTACCGGCCGCAGACAACATTGCCATCAACCCGGTGACCTTAACACCGGCTCCTATTCAACCGAGATTGCTACGCAGCTGCACGGTGCTATATATAGAAGACCAATCGTCCAATCTGGCACTGGTCGAAATTCTGCTATCACGTCGCAGCAACATCACATTGATCAGCGCCTCATCCGGTTCTGCAGGCCTGGCATTGGTGATATCACACCGTCCCGATCTGATCTTACTCGATCTGCATTTGCCAGATATGGACGGCGAACAAGTACTCGCCTCTGTCCGCGCAACACCAGCGATGCAGGGAACACCCATAGTGATATTGAGCGCAGATGCATTACCCTCAACGATAACGCACATGATGTCCGTAGGCGCCAATGCGTACTTAACTAAACCACTTGATGTCAGCTTATTTTTTTCGACTCTGGATCGATTACTGTCATGAATATTACCGATTTACTCGTAATGCGCATCCTCATCGTTGACGACAAAATAGAAAATATCAACGTCTTGGAAGACATGCTGGCACGCGAAGGATTTAGTAATGTCGTCAGCACTACCGACTCACGCAGAACCCTGGATCTGGTTACCGCTTTCGATCCCGATCTGATATTACTCGACTTGATGATGCCGGACTTAGACGGCTTTGCGGTGCTGGAGCAATTGGCCAAACGTACGCCACCAGATGAATTTCGCCCCGTGATGGTGTTAAGCGCAGATGTCACGCAAGAGGCCAAGTGCCGCGCCTTGTCGCTAGGCGCAAAAGACTTTCTGACCAAACCCTTTGATCTGATAGAAACTCTGCTACGCATCAGCAATCTATTAGAAACCTGTCTGCTGTATAAACGCTTAAAAAATCTGGCGTCAGCAGAAATGCCTTTGCCGACATGGGCGAGGAAAGACGGGTAATAAGAGAGCTTCTTGCAAAATACCCAAACCAGTAAAGTCGAGCATGGGTGTGGCCACTGTTGCGATTGGTTTTCTTGTTTGAAGCGGCACATGTGACAT
>NZ_JBEONP010000044.1:0-42583 GCF_040544435.1 Undibacterium sp. GrIS 1.2 | reverse complement strand
GCTCATTCAACACTTGTTAGAAGCGGAATCGACGGATCGAGCGATGCGTTCGATCCGTTATCAGTTGCACGTTGCCAAATTTCCGATTCATCGCCTATGCGTTTAGTCCTTGATCCCTCACCGTGACATTCTTCTTGTGACGACTTTACCTTCATAGTGTTGTATAAATCTTGGGCTGAGCTACCTTTTATATACATGTAATAATGAGTGTCATGCCGTTCTTGAGCCGATTGTTCATTATCGTAAGGTGTTGCACCCCAAACGGAAGAAGTGCCAGATAAGTTCGAGTACTGAATACCGGTCGCCGTAACCAATGTCGAAACTGTACCTAGCAAAAATAGGATCAATGAATTACGCAAATTGTTTCCTAACGTATTTTTGTTTCCATTAGATGTCACGTCAATTTCTTCCATTTTTTCATCTGAAAATCGCAGCAATTTAACAACAAACGCCACATTTATTTAGACCGACGCTGCTCCCGCTGCCGCTCGCGCTGAAGCACCCCAATAAATTTCACCCCCTGCGTCGTATAACGTTGCCACAGACGACGCGGTTCGCTGGCTAGGCGCCAGAACCATTCCATGCCGATTTTTTGCATCCATTGCGGGGCGCGTTTTTTTTGCCCTAAAGCGAATTCCATGGCGGCGCCGACGCAGAGTAGCAGCGGTGCATTGTTCTCCGTAAATTCTTTGCGATAGCGCAGGCACCAGCGTTCTTGTTTTGGCATACCTAGACAAACAAAGACGATGTTGGGTTGTGCTTGCTGGACCAGGCGCATGGCTTCTGCGCCTTCTTCACCGTCTGCGGAGAATTGCATCGATGGACAAAAAATACTGACTTTTAAGCCGGGGTAGGTTTGTGCGAACGATGCTAATAGCGCGGCTTCTTGTCCCGGTTGTCCTCCTATGACAAAAATCGATAGTTGTTTTTGTATTGCGCCTTGGCACAGCGAGACAAATAAATCGGCACCGGTAACGCGTTCTGGCAGCGGTGTTACGGCCATTTTGCTGGCCCAGATAATTGGCATGCCGTCGGCAAAAATATAGTCGGCTTCGGCGTATTGCGCTTTAAATGTCGGGTCACTATCTAGCTTGACGACGTGATCGACATTGGGCGTGACGACGATGCGGCTGGCATGATTGCGCTGGCTGGCTACCTCTAGCAAATGTATCGTTGCCTCATCAAATGTACAGGCTCGAATATCTAGTCCGAATAAATTACTGATCTGTAGCGCTGGGTCGCTTGGCAAATGGTCGTTGGCTGAGGGCATGGGGTAATATTCGCAAGAAGGTTAGCGTGTCAGAAAATTGATTATCTCAGCTATCGCCGTGTTTCTGTATTCGAAAGTATCAACATGTTTCATAAAAACTGTAAAACCAGAATAAAAATTTGCGGCTTGACGCAGGCAGACGATGTGCGGCGTGTGGTCGCCGCGGGTGCGGATGCCTTGGGCTTTGTGTTTTATCTACCTAGTCCGCGATATGTCACGCCCGCAGTGGCGGCGAGTTTGGTTAAGGAGATTTCGCCATTTGTGATGTCGGTCGGTTTGTTTGTGAATGCGACGATTGAGGAGTTGCAGGCGACGGTGGCTGTGGTGCCGCTGCAGTTATTGCAGTTCCACGGTGATGAGACGGCTGCGCAATGTCACGCCCTTGCCAGCGCTGTGAACCGCCCATTTATTAAAGCTTTTCGGGTCAAGCCCACCACAAGCGCAGCTGATTTGCTAGAATGTGAATCAGAATATCGTGCGGCAAGCCCTTTGTTTGCCGGATTATTGCTTGATACCTTCGTCGATGCTTACGGAGGTAGTGGAAAGGTTTTTGATTGGTCTCTCATCCCAAAAGAACTCGCGCCTCGGGTCGTTTTAAGTGGTGGCTTGAGCGTGCAAAACGCGACTGACGCAGTGTGTCAGGTTCGTCCGTTTGCGGTCGACATCAGTAGTGGTGTCGAGCTAAGCAAAGGGATTAAAGATGATGTCAAGGTACGTGCTTTTATTGAGGCCGTGCGCTTGGCAGACAATGAAAACTAGCAAAACAGCTTTGTTAATCAGTTTAGGTACTATGAGTTTAGACTCTATGAGCCTAGACCCTAAACTTGGTTAATGTGCTGAGCTAATTGCCACTGAAAGTAAAATCATGAGCACGATCAATCCTTTGTCGCCAACCCAGCCGGGTTTGCAAACTAATCCGCAAGCAATTTTCCACGCGGCTGAATACAATTTTCCTGATGCGCGTGGTCATTTTGGCCAATATGGCGGCACCTTCGTGTCAGAAACTCTGACCCATGCGCTGACTGACTTAAAAGAAAATTACGCACGCTATCAAAACGATCCGGAATTTTTAGCCGAATTCCGCGATGAGCTGCATCACTTTGTCGGTCGTCCGTCACCGGTGTATCACGCCAAGCGCATGTCGGAAATCAATGGCGGTGCGCAAATCTATTTCAAGCGCGAAGACTTAAACCATACCGGCGCGCACAAAATCAACAATGTCATCGGCCAGGCTTTACTCGCCAGACGGATGGGCAAGCCGCGTGTGATTGCCGAAACCGGGGCAGGGCAGCATGGTGTGGCAACCGCCACAATCTGCGCACGTTTTGGCCTGGAATGTGTGGTCTATATGGGGTCGGAAGATGTCAAGCGCCAGGCGCAAAACGTCTACCGCATGAAGCTGCTTGGCGCGACCGTAGTGCCAGTTGAGTCGGGTTCCAAGACCTTAAAAGACGCGCTGAATGAGGCGATGCGCGACTGGGTTGCCAATGTTGACAACACGTTTTACATCATTGGTACCGTCGCTGGTCCGCACCCATATCCTATGATGGTGCGTGACTTCCAGTCTGTGATCGGTGAGGAATGCTTATGGCAGATGCCGGAAATGACTGGTCGTCAGCCGGATGCTGTGCTGGCTTGTGTCGGCGGTGGCTCGAATGCGATTGGGATTTTCTATCCGTACATTGATCAAAAAAATGTGCAATTAATCGGCGTAGAGGCAGCAGGCGAGGGCATGGAAACAGGCAAGCACTCGGCGTCGCTGACGGCGGGTTCACCTGGCGTGCTACACGGCAATCGCACGTATCTGCTGCAAGACGCGAATGGCCAAGTCATCGAGACGCATTCGGTATCGGCTGGTCTGGATTATCCGGGCGTGGGGCCAGAGCACGCATGGTTGAAGGATATGGGGCGTGCTCAATACGTGACGATTACTGACGTCGAGGCGCTGCAGGCGTTCCATGATTGCTGCCGGATTGAAGGCATTATCCCGGCCCTGGAATCGAGCCACGCGCTCGCTTACGCCGCCAAACTCGCTGCGACGTTGCCTAAAGATAAAATCATTTTGGTGAATTTGTCGGGTCGTGGCGATAAGGACATGCATACGGTGGCCGAAAAGGCTGGGCTGAAGTTTTATTAACAGCCTTATTGAAAGTTCAGTAATGTTGCATCCAGAGCGCTTCTAAGTGATCAGGGTTTGCTCTGGATTTTAATATACTCCCCTAAAATATTTGATAAATCGGCTTATTGTCCAGATAATCTCTGGACAGCTAATAAATACCTAGGTGGAGTATATTGATTTGATCAGTGTAAGTGTAGTGTGCTAATGCTTTCGTTACACGCTCAGGCAGTACTTTAGGCTGCACCTTAGTTGCACCTTAGTTGCACCTTAGCTGCACCTTAGCTGCACCTTAGCTGTCCCTCATGCTACATATTCATACTATAAATTTAGCAGGAAAAATACCATGCCAAGAATACAAACGACCTTAGCGGCGCTGGCTGCCAATAACAAAAAAGGCTTGATCCCGTTTATCACCGCAGGCGATCCCGATCCTGCACTGACTGTGCCGTTGATGCATGCCCTGGTTGAGGGCGGTGCGGATATTATCGAACTTGGCGTGCCGTTTTCTGATCCGATGGCGGATGGCCCGGTGATACAGCGCGCATCTGAGCGAGCACTGTTGCATGGAGTTGGATTGCGTGATGTATTACAATTCGTCCGCGAATTTCGATTGAGCAATCAAACCACGCCAGTTGTGCTGATGGGATACGCCAATCCGATTGAGCGTATGGGCATAGACGCCTTTATTGCCTCGGCAACAGAAGTTGGGGTGGACGGCGTTTTGGTCGTCGATTATCCGCCAGAGGAATGTGAAGATTTTGCCAATAAGATGCAGCAAAATGGCATGGATACTATTTTCTTGCTGGCACCCACTTCGACCGATGAGCGCATCGCTCAGGTTGGTAAAATTGCCACTGGTTATGTTTATTATGTCTCGCTTAAAGGCGTAACCGGGTCGGGAAGCTTGGATTTAGACGCTGTCGCCGCCATGATTCCACGCATCAAAAAACACGTCAAAGTCCCTGTGGGCGTGGGTTTTGGCATACGTGACGGTGCAACGGCAAGAGCAATTGCGTCCGTTTCCGACGCGGTTGTGATAGGCTCTCGGATTATTCAAGAGCTAGAAACGACGCCGCGTGAAAATGCTGTCGCGGCAGTAAAAAGCTTTATTTCTGGTGTCAGACAGGCGTTGGACGAGTAAAATACGCGCTGACGATTGTTTGTCCCCCGCGTTTGTTCCACCAGAATGAACATGATGCTTGCGATGTCTACATGGTTATCTATGTGATCGCAAGCCGAATTCAGGAGAAATTATGAGTTGGCTAGAAAAATTACTACCACCGCGCATTCAGCGCTCGGAATCTGCGCACCGTAAATCCATGCCCGAAGGGCTGTGGGTTAAGTGCCCTTCCTGCGAAGCCGTACTGTATCGCTCCGATCTGGAAGCAAATATCCATGTTTGCCCAAAATGCAGCCACCACATGCGTATTGGCGCACGCGAACGCCTTGACGCTTTGCTCGACGCTGGCGGACGGTATGAAATCGGTCAGGAAGTTTTACCGATTGATACCCTCAAATTCAAAGATAGCAAAAAATACACCGATCGCCTAAAAGATGCCTTAGAGTCGACTGGCGAGACAGATTCTATGATCGTCATGGGCGGTTCTATTATGACCGTTCCTGTCGTAGTCTCTTGCTTTGTATTTGACTTTATGGCCGGTACCATGGGCTCTGTATTGGGCGAGCGTTTTGTGCGCGGCGCACAAGCGGCACTGGACCAAAAAGTTCCGTTCATTTGTATTACTGCCAGTGGCGGTGCGCGTATGCAAGAAGGTGTTTTGTCCCTGATGCAAATGGCAAAAACCACAATGATGCTGACGAAATTGTCAGAAAAGAAATTACCGTTTATCTCTGTATTGACCGATCCGACCACCGGTGGCGTCTCTGCTTCTTTTGCCTTTATGGGTGACGTTGTAATTGCAGAACCTAAGGCACTGATCGGTTTTGCCGGTCCGCGCGTGATCGAAAATACAGTCCGAGAAAAATTGCCAGAAGGCTTCCAGCGCTCGGAGTTTCTGTTGCAAAAAGGCGCAGTCGACATGATTGTTGACCGTCGCAAAATGCGCGAAGAAATCGCTCGTTTGCTGGCTTTGTTGCAGAACCAGTCTGCAGAAGCGGTATCGTAAATTTTTGTCTATTTTTCATACTAAAATTTCAAAGAAATCTAAATACGAGCCCGATTCTGTCGGGCTTTTTTTATCTTATGACCAATTCGCTTAATTCTTCTACTTCTATGACGACGCCTGACAATCTGCTGGATTGGCTGGCATTGCTAGAAACTCGTCACTCCAAAGAAATCGACATGGGCCTGGATCGTGTCGCCGCGGTGAAGGAACGTTTGGATATTCGCTACGAATGCCCAGTCGTCGTTGTCGGTGGCACCAACGGCAAAGGGTCCACCTGCGCCATGCTGGAATCGATTTTATTGCAAGCTGGATATCGTGTCGGTTTATACAGCAAGCCCCATTTTTTAGATTTTAATGAGCGTGCCCGTATCCACGGCGAATCAGTCAAAGATCAGGTGTTTGTCGATGTGTTTGCCGAGGTAGAAGCAGCAAGGTTGATGGAGCCTGCGATCTCGTTAACTTATTTTGAATTTACCACGCTGGCAATTTGTAAATTGCTGGCAGATGCCAAATTAGATGCCGTGATTCTGGAAGTTGGTCTGGGTGGTCGTCTCGATGCGGTCAATGTGATTGATGCCGATGTCTCAATAGTCACCAGCGTCGATATTGATCATGTGGATTATCTGGGGGATACCCGCGAAAAAATTGGATTTGAAAAGGCTGGAATTTTCCGTACCGGCAGAACTGCCATTTGCGGCGACCCTGTGCCGCCACAATCCTTGATTGAGCATGCGACCGCGATCGGTGCAGATCTGTGGTTGTTTGGTCGTGATTTCAATTATTCCGGCGATAAGCAACAATGGAATTTTGGTGGTCGCGTACAACGTCGCAATTCGCTTGGTTATCCGAGTTTGCGCGGCGCGAATCAGTTGCTGAATGCATCCGCTGTATTAGCCGCGCTGGAGGCGTTAAGAAATCGCTTGCCCGTGGGCGCGCAAGAAGTACGTAATGGGCTGGTGATGGTAGATTTGCCGGGACGTTTCCAGGTCATGCCTGGTCGTCCGGTGGTCGTGCTGGATGTGGCGCACAACCCGCATGCGGCCGCGACACTGTCGCAAAATTTCGACAATATGGGATTTCACGCCTACACCTATGCCGTGTTTGGCTCGATGCTGGATAAGGATATTGATGGCGTTATTGCCCAGATTAAAGGCAAGATTGATCACTGGTGTGTCACCGATTTGCCTTTGCCACGCGCTGCCAGCGCTGACCATTTAAAGGAACGATTATTGGCAGTAGGTGCCTTGCAAGATGCGGAACATAGTATCCAAACTTTCACAAGTCCAGAGGATGCCTATGCCTTTGCACTCGGTAAGGCAGGGGAAAATGATAGAATAGCGGTCTTCGGTTCTTTTCTCACAGTAGCTGGTGTGATGAGGGCGAGGAAGCAGAATAACCACTAGTGATCTTTTGGGAGAATTTCTAAAAACCTTTAATCGAGATGCGGTGCTAGGCGCAAGCCGCAGCAATACGTCGGTATTGCGAGGCTTTGCAACAGCGCAATGCGCTCGATTATGGGATTTTTAGAAGTTCGCTTTTGATCACGACTCACTTAGATACTTGCACATGAGCTTGCTATCACGTTTTAAACAAAAGCAAGAAACAACATCCGATCAGGATAATGGCGAATACCGTTCTCGTGCAGAGGACGACACCAAGCCCGTACGTGGCAGCAAACGCGCTGATCGTTCAGATAATGCGCGTAAAAGCAAAGTTGCCGATCCTGTATTGCCAGAAAAAAAACGTGCCCGCCGTCGCTTGATTGGTGCCATCGCTTTGGTATTAGCCGCTGTGATTGGCTTGCCAATGATTCTGGATTCAGAACCAAAACCGCTGGCTGACGACATCGCGATTCAGATTCCTTCTAAAGATAAATTGCCAGCAACCGAGCAGATAGCAGTGCCTAAAGTAGCTAGCAAGTCAGCTGAGCCTCTGGAAGAAATTATCGATCCGCCCCAGACGCAACAAAAGCCGCAAGTTAAAGCTTCAAGCAAAGATGTAGCTGCCTTGCCTGCCGTTGCGCTTGCAGATAGTAAAGTGTCTACGAAGCCAGAGGTCAAGCCTGAATCAAAGTCCGACCCGAAAGTGTCCACAGACGCCAAGCCAGAATTCAAGCCGGAAACCAAATCAGCTAGAGTTGAAACAAAAATAGATACGAAGTCGGATACTAAAGCCGACACTAAGCCAGAAACTAAAGTTGAGGCAAAAATACCAGTCATAAAACCCCCGGTAAAATCCTCTGAACAAAACGATGATGCTGCGCGTGCTTTAGCAATACTCGAAGGAAAAACTGTTAAACCTGCGGCAAAAGCAGAAGTTCAAACCAAAGAACATAGCGGATACGTGGTTCAGGCAGGTGCCTTTTCTACCCCAGAAAAAATCAGCGAAGTACAAGACAAGTTGAAGGCTGCAGGGATTAAATCGTACACACAAAAAGTGGCGACTTCACCTAATGGCGACAAATCAGTGACGCGCATACGCGTAGGTCCGTTTGAAAGCAAGGAAGAAGCGGATAAGGCTACTGCGAATCTGGTCAAGCTTGGATTAAGCCCTAAGTTGATTCCCAACTGATGAACCCCATATTGATGGTAGTAGGAATGTGCTGTGACCTTATTTGATTACCTGGTGTTGTTTATACTGATTTGCTCCATCGTTATCAGCACCATGCGCGGCCTGGTAAAAGAGATGTTGTCACTGGTCAGTTGGGTAGTGGCATTTGTCGTTGCCAATACGTTTAGTGCAACCGTTGCTGGCTATTTGCCAGATCTGTTCCCTGGGCAGATGTTGCGTTTAATCGTGGCATTTATTGCCTTGTTTATTGGCGTACGTTTGCTAATGTCCTTATTAATGATGGCGGTAGACGCCGTGCTGAAAGCCAGTGGTCTGAGCCTGGCTGATCGTGGTTTAGGCGGTTTGTTTGGCTTGGCGCGTGGCTGTATTCTGGTACTTGCAGCAGTGATGGTTTGTGGCATGACATCGATTCCGCAACAGCCATTCTGGCGCAACGCGCTGCTCAGTCCGATTGTCGTGACGTCGGCGCAAACTGTGATGCCATTTTTGCCTGCGTCGATTACGCGGCATGTCAGCTTTTAGATTTTAATTTGTTCTTTAGGAGTCCACCATGTGTGGCATCGTCGGTGTAGTTTCAAATAGTCCCGTCAATCAATTGCTGTATGACGCCTTGCTGTTGTTACAGCATCGTGGTCAGGACGCAGCTGGTATTGCAACGGGCCATGGCAATAAATTTGCAATGCATAAAGCAAACGGCTTGGTACGAGATGTATTTCGTACCCGCAATATGCGTTCTTTACCAGGCAATATCGGTATCGGTCAGGTGCGCTACCCAACCGCAGGCTCAACCAGCGAAGAAGAGGCACAACCGTTTTATGTGAACGCGCCTTTTGGTATTGTGCTGGCACATAACGGTAATTTGACCAATGCTGATGAACTCAAAATTGAGTTATTCAAAAATGATATGCGTCATTTGAATACCGATTCTGATTCAGAAGTATTACTCAATATTCTGGCGCACCAGATCCAGGAAGTGACCAGTGGTTATTCGCTTGATCCTCAATCCATGTTCCGCGCGGTATCTATGTTGCATCGCCGGGTGCGTGGTTCTTACGCGGTAGTTGCACAAATCGCGGGGTATGGCTTGTTGGCATTTCGCGATCCGTTCGGGATTCGCCCTTTGTGTATCGGGTTGTCGCATACCGAAAATGGTGTCGAATACATGATCGCCAGCGAGTCGGTTGCTTTAGATGGTTTGGGTTTTAAGTTCCTACGTGATGTTGAGCCGGGCGAGGCGATTTTTATTGATCTCGACGGCAAAATGTACAACGAACAATGTGCTGATAATCCCACCCTCAATCCTTGCGCGTTTGAATACGTTTATCTGGCCCGCCCGGACTCCATTATCGACGGTGCATCGGTGTACCTGACACGCTTAAAAATGGGTGAATATCTGGCAGACAAAGTACGCAACCAATTCCGCGATGGTGAGATTGATGTTGTCATGCCTATTCCCGATTCTTCCCGTCCATCAGCGATGGAACTGGCAATGAAATTGAATCTGGATTACCGCGAAGGCTTCATCAAAAATCGTTACATTGGCCGTACTTTTATGATGCCAGGTCAGGCGATTCGTAGAAAGTCGGTGCGCCAGAAATTGAATGCGATCAAGCAGGAATTTGCTGGTAAGAGTGTATTGCTGGTCGATGATTCTATCGTCCGTGGTACCACCAGCCGTGAGATCGTCCAGATGGCACGCGAGTCCGGTGCCAAGCGGGTGATTTTTGCTTCTGCGGCACCACCAGTAAAATTCCCTAACGTGTATGGAATCGACATGCCGACCCGCAGTGAGTTAATCGCCTACGGTCGTAGCGAAGATGAAGTCTGTCGTGAAATTACCGCAGATGCCCTGGTGTACCAAGATGTAGCCGCCATGAAGCGTTCTATCTCTGACGTTAATCCTTATCTGCGCAACATCGAGGCATCTTGCTTTGATGGATATTATGTTACCGGTGACGTCAGTCCAGATTATCTTAATCGCTTAGAAACGGCGCGAAATAATCCGCGTCCAGATACCGAGGATGTAATGCGTTCTCAGTTAAATTTGAATTTAGCTGAACGCGCAGATTAATTTTTTAGCGTTAATATATAAAAAAAGCCCGACATCATGATGGTGTCGGGCTTTTTTATCTTTGGCACGCTTGATCGGAAATCTCAGTTAAAACCAGGTTAAATCTAGTTCACTCACTGTTCAATTTCATCCGCACGTCTTTGACGATACTCCATCAGATTCAGCACGATCATCATCAGGGCACCTAAGGGTGCCAGGGTTGCCAGCAGCCAGAATATTGCATTAAAATAAATGTTGTCTCTTATGGTAACTCTACGTGGTTCGGGTGGGGCGTTTGCTGCAATTGCTGTGGCGACTGTCTGCGCATCATCTTGGATTGATATCAACATCGCGTTCGTTGACGAGGTTGTTGGAGATATTGCTGGCGCTACCGATGTCGTCTTTGGAGTGCTCTGTGTACAAGGAGTGCTTGCTGTCTTATTACCACCATTGGTTTCGCCCGCACATGGGTTGGACTGGGCCAAAGCATAGGTCGAGAGTAAGCTAGTTAGCAACAGAGCAAGAATGAAGTGGATGCGTTTCATAATTTTTATAAAATTAATCAAGGCGAGAATCTTAACAGGTCTGAACTTGAGCGTGATGATACTGATCGGCTCATCAGTTGCTACAACGGATGAGTTATTGTCAAATTAAGCAAATTCCAGTATCGATCAAGTATAATTTGTTGTATTATTTGCAGTTAAATTTGCAGTTAATCAAACGGGCAAACATATGCATCCATTATTGTTAGAAGTCAAAAACCTCAGTAAGTCTTTTGGTCAACGTAAGGTTGTCGATACAGTTTCCTTCTCTTTGCAGCATGGTCAGACCTTGGGTTTACTTGGCCCAAATGGTGCTGGCAAATCAACCACGGTTAGCATGATTTGTGGCTTGCTTAAGTCGGATCAGGGCGAGGTCAGAGTGGATGGGCAATTAGTTGGTGCTGGCAATAATGCGGTCAAGCATAAGATTGGTCTGGTGCCACAAGACCTGGCTTTATATGACGATTTGTCGGCGCTAGAAAATCTCAAATTATTTGGTGCCTTGTACGGCTTGTCTGGCAGTGCTCTTAAATCTCGCTGCGACATCGTGCTGGATTTAGTCAATTTAAAAGATAGAGCCAGCGATAAGTGCTCTACCTTCTCTGGTGGTATGAAACGTCGTTTGAATATCGCTGCAGCATTACTGCATGACCCGCAATTATTAATTCTGGATGAGCCGACGGTCGGCGTTGATCCGCAAAGCAGGAACGCGATTTTTGATAGCTTAGAAGTCCTCAAAAAACAGGGCAGAGCCTTGATTTATACCAGCCACTATATGGAGGAGGTTGAGCGTCTTGCGGACCATATTGTGATTATCGATCATGGCAAAGTCATTGCGGACGAAAGCCCGCAAGCCTTGTTCCAGCGCTTGCCAGCACAAGCCGCTTTGCAAGTTGATTTAGATCGTCCGTTGTCGGCAGATACTCTGGCCGCTCTTGGTCAGCAAACAGGCGTCAGCCATGTTCAGCATGCAAGGGATAACGAACATGTAGACATCGCTTTGATCAACCCTAGCTTTGCTTTGCCTGTGTTGGATTGGTTGAATGCGCAAGGCTATGCGCCTTTGCATTTTGCTACGGCTAAAACGAAGTTAGAAGACATTTTTTTAACGCTGACAGGCCGTAGTTTGCGCGACTAATTGCGTTCACTCAGTTAAGCCACAAATTTACATCACTAAGTACATCACTAAGCCAAGCCGCTTGCAATTAAAGCTTGTTGATCTGCACATACTCTAAGCTCTGAAAGAACTAACATGACTGCTCTGATTGCCCTTATCCGCAAAGATCTGATTCTGTTTTTGTCTGATCGCCGTACGATGTTGTTGACCCTGGTGATGCCAATAGTGCTGGGGGCATTTTTTGGTTTTGTCTCCGGCGGAAATTCCGATAAAGAAACCGCCAAAATCCCGATCGCGCTGGTGATGCAGGACAACCATCCCATTAGCCAGAAGATTGCTCAAGGCTTGATTACCGAACCGAATTTGCAAGTGACTGAGCTTGCTTTAGAGCCAGCTCAGGACCTGGTGCGTAAAGGTAAATTAAATGTGGCGATCGTGATCCCTGCTGGCTTTGGTCAATCCGCAGGCGCTGCTTTATTTGGGGCTGGTAAAAAACCGGAACTGCCGATTTTTTATGATCCTTCACAAGCGGCTGTTCTGGCAATGGTCAAAGGGATGTTGACGCAGCAAGTCATGCAGCATGTCAGTGCCGAAATGTTTGGCGGTGCATCGGGTTTGTCGCTGGTAGATAAAAGTATTACAGAGCTAGATGCTGATCCAGAACGGGCTGCCGGTCAGCCAGAGCTGCGTGAGTTTTTAGGTAGTGTGAAAAAATTTCAGAGCAAAACCCGGTCAGCTGCGACCACCGCAACCACCGCAACAACTGCAACCACAGATGTAAATACTGATAAGAGTAGCGATAAAAACACCAGCACGGTTGCTACTGCGAGTGCGGCATCTGACTCCGCTGCTTTATCGCCAAACACCGTAGATAAACCAGCAACTGAAGCAGGTTTGTCTATGCCATTCACCACCAAAGACCAGGCAATGGTCGCAGGTGATCCTGTCGTCGCACATTACAATGGCTATGCACATTCATTTGCCGGGATGACAGTGCAATTTATCCTCTTTATGGCGATTGACGCGGGCATCAGTGTGCTAGCTGCGCGCCGTCTGGGTTTATGGAATCGCTTGCTGGCCGCTCCAGTGGGATTAAATACCTTGCTAGCCGCCAGAGCCTTTTCTTGTGCACTGATTGCGTTTGCTTTAACGGGGGTTATTTTTGCTGTTGCTGGCGTGGTTTTTAAAGTGCAAATTGCCGGTAGCTATATCGGGTTTGTCGGAGTCGCATTGAGTTTTTCTTTGATGACGGCTAGTTTTGGCTTGTTGATTGCCGCCTTTGGTAAGACGCCTGAGGCAGCGCGCGGTATTGCCGTGTTTGCTACGCTGATTATGGTGATGCTGGGCGGTGCGTGGATTCCTTCATTTTTGTTTCCGCAATGGTTGCAAAATTTGACGCTGATTGTGCCGACGCGTTGGGCGCTAGATGGTTTTGATGCGATGACCTGGCGCGGCCTTGGCTTGCAAGCTGCGGTTTTGCCAATTGTTGTGCAATTGGGATTTATGGTGTTGTTCAGCTCCTTGGCTTTGTGGCAATTTCGCCGTCAGCAAAATAGCATTTAATTTTATATTCGCATCTGATTAGTTGGTGTTGATTCAATATACTCCCCTTTATTTTTATTGAAAATGGCTTATCGTCCAGACTTTATATGGACGATTAAAATATACTCATTAGTAGTATATTTTATCTGATCGCTAAATCCTGATGTTGGTCAGGACGATTTTATCCAGATGATCTGGTGAGTTTTTTAATAAGGCTTCATCTCGTTGTGACTTAACGACGCTTGTTTCAATACTATACAAATCAAAGAGGTGATTTGCTGGCTTGTTGCTCGTATTTGAAAATACAATGCGAGCAACCCAGTATTAATCGTAGGTGGCTGCAAGTTTATAAGTTGATCAACATGTTTAGACGTGGGTTTACTCCGCGTTATTCCGTCAGGAATGAATAAAGTTGATCAATGATTTGGCAGCAATTTATTCCTAAAAACTCTCCGCACCATGTCCAAAAAATTTCCTTTACGCGCCGTATCGTTGGCGTTAGCCAGCGCCTTTGCGGCGTATGTCGTTGTCCCTGGTATTGCCTTCGCTCAGGCTGATCCTCTGACTGCGCCTGATGAAAATAATAAAGAGCCTGTTCCAGTCAAAAAACCTTTGCCTGATCAAAATCGATTACTGAAAAAAGTCGACCCTAAAGTCGACCCTAAGTCTGATAAAAAAACAGATAACGCTACTAAAGACCCCAATCTGAAAGATGCCCAAACCGTCACGATTGACGGCACTCGCCAGTCGGATATGGAAGAGCGTCGCATGTCGACTGCGGCAAAAATGATTTTTGGTCGTGAGGAGCTGGATCGTAACGGCGACTCAACGATCGGTGAAATTTTAAAGCGCTTGCCCGGTGTGACCGTTGGTGGTCGTCCTGGTCGTGGTGGTGATATCCGCATGCGCGGTATGGGCAACGGCTATACACAAATTTTATTGAATGGCGATCGGCCGCCGCGTGGATTTTCGATGGATACCTTGTCGCCAGATCAGGTTGAGCGGATTGAGATTATTCGAGGTCCTGTTGCCGAATACAGTACCCAGGCAATTGCTGGCACCATTAATATTGTTTTGCGTGAAGACTATAAGCAAAAAGATACTGAGATCAAATTATCTGAAAGTTTTGAACAAGGTCGTTCTGCGCCGAATCTTTCTATCACCTACCCGGGGCAGATCGGCAATATGTCTTATGCGCTGAGTGGAACCATTTTCCAGAATCAGCAGCATGATCAGACTACCACCCTGACACAAGAATTTGATCCCGCCGGACAGCCTAGCTTGATTCAGAATCAAGCGGATGAAACCAGTCGTCGCACTACCGGTATTCAATTAACGCCAAGAGTAAACTACCGTTTTGATAATGGTGACACGCTGATGTTGCAACCGTTTTTGACCAAATCGCGGAGCAATTCTTTTAGCACCAGCCAGGTTGATCAAAGCTTAGGATTGCCAGCGCAGTATGCAACTGCCAGCGCGAATTCGACTGCGGACACATCCTTCGCACGAGGCTTCGGAAACTGGCAGCATAAATTTGCAGACAATGCCAAACTGAATATCAAATTTGGCGGCGGCCTTGGCACGATGGACAGCTCAACTCTGCGCACTCAGTTCGATGCCAGCGGTAAGCTGGTCGATAATATTATTGACATCAATAACACTCGCGACAGCAGTCTTAAAGTCGGCGGTAAATACACCCAACCATTGGGTGGCAGCCACACCCTGGCAGTCGGAGTTGATGCCGAATCCGGTAAGCGTGAGCAGACCCGTGTCTATCTGGATAACGGTTTGCCCCAATTTACGGACTCTGGCGACAACCTGAACGCGACCACGCGCAATCTGGCGGCATTTATACAAGATGAGTTTGATATTAATCAGCAATGGTCTGCCTACGCCGGTTTGCGTTGGGAGGGCACACGCACGACCAGCACCACTTCTACCAACACGCAAGTACAAAATACCAGCAGTGTATGGAGCCCGGTGCTGCACGCCGTGTGGCGTATTCCAGATAGTAAAGATCAGATACGGATGAGCTTTACCAATAGTTATCGCGCACCAGCCTTAAACGACTTGATCGCTTTGCCCTCAATCTCTACGCTGAATAGCCCAACCAAACCGGATCGCACGGGTAATCCGTCATTGCGGCCAGAATTATCCAAAGGGATCGATCTGGCGTTTGAGCGTTATCTCAATCGCGCCGGGATTGTCAGTGCTAACCTGTTCGCACGTGACATCAACGATCTAATACGCCGCCGCACCGTGCTGGTTAGTACGCCAACAGGGGCGCGTTGGGTATCGTCACCGGTGAATATCGGGCATGCGACAACTGAGGGGATAGAGCTGGAAGCAAAGTTCCAGATGCAAGAGATTTTCCCTGAAGGCCCGGCGATTGATTTCCGCAGTAATTACAGTCGCTTCTGGTCCAAGGTGGATGATATCCAGGGGCCGAATAATCGCCTTGATCAACAGCCAAAACAAACGGCGAATATGGGGCTGGATTACAGGCTTGCTAAATTGCCCGTCACAGTCGGTGGCAATATTAACTGGACTCCAGCGTATGTCATCCAGTCTAGTGACACACAAATTAACGGTACCGGTGTCAAACGTCAAATTGATATGTACGGTTTATGGAAAGTATCGCCAACGACCCAGCTACGTTTGTCCGCTAATAACTTGCTGGCTGATGATTACTTTACTTCGAGTACGGTGACGACGGGTGGCATTAATCATTCTGATAATGTAAATGCCAAAACGTATACAACCTTGACTCTGAGGTTGGAGTTGAAAATTTAAATCTGCTATTTCGTTACAGAGTTCGAACTGTTTATTTGGCCTGCTAATAAGTGAGACATAGCAGGTTAATTTCTTGTAAGTCCTAATTAATACTCGTGGTGAGTATATTTGAGTTGTCCAAGTATTAATTGGACAATAGAGATATTTTCATAAAAATAATGGGGAGTATATTCATTTCAGGTTTATTTGGTAGCCTAAGAATGGAAGGAATTCTTTTGTGATTTTCAATTTTTGACTAAAGAGCTTGGCATTTGATTTTATGCTTGGTCTGCTCGCCCAGTCGGCCCAGACAGGACGTTTTAGTCGTACCGCAATGTTTGCCGCTGTGCAGTGCAGCACAGTCTGATTTGGCAGAGTACAATCGGATATCCGCACATTCGCACGTCCTCACACTTGTTAGCCCAATCATGCTCTCCCATCCCGATCTGAATACGCTTAACGTTGATCTTCACTGCCACTCCACGATTTCTGACGGTGTACTTGCGCCAGCCGAGGTTGCTTTGCGTGCTAAAACCAATGGGGTGGATGTTTGGGCATTGACGGACCATGATGAGATCAGTGGTATTGCACAAGCTCGTTCTGCTGCCTTGGATATCGGTTTGTCGTATGTTACTGGGGTAGAAATTTCTATTACATGGGCAAATAAGACCATCCATATCGTTGGATTAAATATCGATGAGACGAACGAAAATCTGGTGCGTGGACTAGCAATGACGCGTTCTGGCCGCGAGCGCAGGGCAGAGGATATGGCAGCAGGTCTGGCTAAGGTCGGCATCCCGAATACATTTGAAGGTGCGCTTAAATATGTCGGCAATCCTGATTTGATTTCACGCTCGCATTTTGCCCGCTATCTGGTGGAAATCGGCGCGGCTGAAACGGTCAACGATGTGTTTAAGCGCTACTTGATCGAAGGTAAGCCAGGTTACGTGCCACATCGCTGGGCGACGTTGGCAGAGGCGGTTAACTGGATACAAGGCGCTGGCGGCGTGGCAGTGGTTGCGCATCCGGGTCGCTATGATCTAAGTCCGATTGCGTTTGATGCTTTTTTCGGTGAATTTAAATCTTATGGCGGTAACGCGATTGAAGTTGTTACCGGTAGTCATACCGTTGATCAATATGATGAATACACCAAAATCGCTCAGCGCCATGGCTTTATGGCCTCACGCGGGTCAGATTTCCATGCCCCAGATCCTGCAGGCATTGACCTAGGGCAACTGCCATCTCTTTCAGCCAGTCTCAAACCAGTCTGGTCGAGTTGGATGTTGCCATCTTGAATTTCTTCGGTTAAGCCACATTTACAGTGCTGTTGTGGACTTGCGGCGCTTAAACTAAAGGAGAAATTCGCATGAAACGTATTTTGCTTTTTTTTGCGACTAATCTGGCTGTCATGCTGGTGATGTCGGCAGTATTGTCGATGTTGGGCGTGAATCGCTATCTGACAGCAAATGGTTTGCAGATGGGGACATTGATGGTGTTCTCATTAGTTGTTGGATTTACCGGTGCTTTCTTCTCCTTGTTGATTAGCAAGCCCATGGCGAAATGGTCCACAGGCGCGCGCGTGATTGATGCGCCATCTAATTCCACTGAATTATGGTTAGTGAACACCGTCAGAGCGCTGTCAGAACGTGCTGGCATCAAAATGCCAGAAGTCGCAGTCTACGAAGGTGAGGCGAATGCATTCGCCACAGGTGCCTTCAAAAACTCTGCCTTGGTCGCTGTGTCGACGGGTTTGCTGGAAAGCATGACCAAAGAAGAAGTGGAGGCAGTGTTAGGACATGAGGTTGCCCATATTGCCAATGGCGATATGGTGACAATGACTTTAATCCAAGGTGTGGTAAATACCTTTGTCGTATTTTTGGCGCGTGTCGTCGGTTACGCAATCGACAAGGCCGTGTTCCGCAATGGTGACAATGACCGGCCTGGGATTGGTTATATGGTGACTGTGTTTGTTTGCGAGATTGTGTTTGGTATTGCCGCATCGGTGATCGTGGCATGGTTCTCACGCCAGCGTGAATTCCGTGCTGATGCAGGTTCTGCTAAATTGTTGGGCAATCAATTGCCGATGATTCACGCTTTAGCACGCTTGGGTGGTTTGCAACCGGGTGAGTTGCCGAAGTCGATGGCAGCAGCGGGTATCAGCGATAAGGCCGGTTGGAGTGCTTTGTTTTCAACCCATCCACCGATGGAGCAACGGATCGCTGCATTACAAAATTTGCAGAATTTGAAGTAAATTTGATCTGGCAGGGTATCTGTTTAAATACCCTGAAACAGATCAACATGTCGGCGGTAGTCGGGGATTTTCCCGCTACCGCTTTTCTACTTTTATCTATAAGTTCGAATGAGCCAATTTTTCCAATTACATCCAGATAATCCGCAGTTACGCTTGATCAAACAGGCGGCGCAGATTATTCATCAGGGCGGTATCGTGGCGCTGCCTACGGACTCCTGCTACGCGTTGGTCTGCCACCTGGATGATAAAGATGCCGTTACCCGCTTGCGTCGTATCCGTGCCGTGGATGAAAAACATCATCTGACTTTGTTATGCCGTGATCTGTCCGAGATTGCGGTTTATGCCAAGGTTGATAATCGCCAATATCGTATGCTGAAAGCTGCGACGCCGGGTGCATACACAGTGATTTTGGAAGCGACGAAAGAAGTCCCGCGCCGTTTAAGCCATCCTTCACGTAAAACGATAGGCTTACGTGTGCCAGAGAACCGTATTACCCATGCCTTGTTGGAAGAATTAGGTCAGGCTTTGCTGGGAACTACGCTGATTTTGCCTGGTGACGAAGAGCCGTTGACAGACCCTGAAGTGATTCGTGAACGCTTAGAAAAACAAGTGGATTTAATCATCGATGGTGGCGCTTGCAGCTTAATCCCGACCACGGTGATCGATATGACCAATGATGCGCCAGAACTGATCCGGCAGGGTAGGGGTGATCCTGCTATTTTTGGTTTGTAAATTCTAATCTTCATGCTTTTACCGGTTTTCTTGTTTTGACTTTCACCCTTTTTAATAGAAATTTCGCATGAATGATCTGATACAAACTATTGCGGTATATGCGTTGCCAGCGATTTTCGCTATTACCCTCCATGAGGCAGCGCATGCTTTTGCTGCTAAGTACTTCGGTGATACAACCGCCTATAGCCAGGGGCGAATGACACTTAATCCTATGAATCATATCGATCCTCTCGGCACGATTGTGATTCCTATTGCGGTGTACTTTATTTCTCAGGGTACGTTTTTATTTGGTTACGCTAAACCAGTTCCAGTGAACTTTGCTAATTTACGAAATCCAAAAAGAGATATGGCATGGGTTGCTTTAGCCGGGCCAGCGGCTAATTTTGTAATGGCTTTTTTTTGGATGTTATTTGCAATTGCTTTACAAGTATTTGGCGTAAGCGAGCCATTTCTAAAGTTGATCGCGGATGCAGGGATTTTTACTAATCTGTTGATTTTTGCATTTAATTTAATCCCTATTCCGCCGTTAGATGGCGGTCGTATTTTAATGAGTTTGCTGCCCTACAAGCTAGCGGTTAAATTTGCTCAGTTAGAGCAATACGGATTCTTTATTGTGATGGTATTGGTGATGTTGCGCGTATTACAGTTTTGGATGGCGCCGGTGATGATGGTCGCAGAGATGTTGCTGCATGTATTAATCTCACCAATTACTATGCTGCTCGGCTGATCATCCATGATTGTCTCCGCAAATACGCCGTCATCGAATGAATTTTCGTCCTCGCCCTGCTCAGCCTGGGTACAGCGTTTCGCTTCTTTGATTCCTCATAATCAAGGGCCGGTACTCGACCTTGCATGCGGCAGCGGTCGTCACACTCGCTTATTGCTTGATGCAGGATATGAGGTGTGGGCATTAGACAAAGATGCTAGTTTGCTAGAGCCACTTGCTCAATCAGGTGCGCGTGTTTTTCATGCTGATCTTGAAGCAGCGCCGGAGCCGCTGACGTCATTGCCACCATCAGTGTCGCCATCGGAGCCTCATTCATCCCCGCTCAATGTTTATTGGCCTTTTACGCTAGGCTCATTTGCAGGTATTGTGGTGTGCGATTATTTGCATCGCCCACTTTTCCCTTTTCTTAAATCTGCTTTGTCCAACAATGGTATTTTGATTTACGAAACCTTTTGCGAGGGAAATGCTGCTTTTGGAAGACCTCGCAATCCAGATTTTTTATTGCGCTCAGGGGAACTTTTGCAGCAATTAGAGTCTGATCCACAGAGCGGTCAACAAAATCATGTGATTGCTTATGAACATGGTTATGTAGAGAATCCACGTCCCGCCATGATGCAGCGGATATGCGTACGATCAATGTCGAAGCTTGGTAATCCTCCCTCAATACAGTCGCTTGACAAGATTTGATGGCATTTCAAGCGATTTTCAAACGATTCGCGCCCATAGCGATGATCGATCCGCTACAATCAAGGTTTTACTTTTTATCGCACCAACATGACAATGACGACGAGTACGATGACTAAGATTCAAGGAAGTCTGGTTGCTATTGTGACCCCCATGCATGCTGACGGCAGTCTGGATTTGCCATGCCTGCGCAAATTGATTGATTGGCATATTGCCGAAGGTACCGATGGCATTGTGATCGTTGGTACTACTGGTGAATCACCGACGGTGACTGTAGAAGAGCATTGCGAGCTGATCCGCGTTGCTGTTGAACATACGAATAAACGTATTCCTATCATCGCTGGTTCTGGCGGCAACTCAACGGCAGAAGCGATTGCCTTGACCAAATTTGCTAAAGAAATCGGTGCTGACGCATCTCTGCAAGTCGTGCCTTACTACAATCGTCCTACGCAAGAAGGTATGTATCAGCATTTTAAAAAGATCGCTGAATCTGTTGAGATACCTGTCATTCTGTATAACGTGCCGGGACGTACCGTTGCCGATATGTCGAATGAGACTATTTTGCGTCTGGCAGACGTGCCTGGTATCGTCGGTGTGAAAGAAGCTTCAGGTAATATTGCGCGCGATACGGATTTGATTCGCCTCGCCCCATCTTCTTTTGCCGTATATTCCGGTGACGATGCAACGGCAATGGCGTTGATGTTTTGCGGTGGTAAAGGAAATATCTCAGTTACTGCCAATATCGCACCACGTGCTATGCATGAGTTATGCGTTGCGGCAATGAATGGTGATACTAAAGCGGCAATTGCGATCAATAATCGCTTAATTCCTTTACACAATAAATTATTTATCGAGCCTAACCCTTTGCCTGTTAAATGGGCAATGCAAGAGATGGGGCTGATACCAAGTGGACTGCGTTTGCCGCTAGTGCCGATGTCGGTGCAATATCATGATGTTGTTCGTGCAGCTTTGCGCGAGTCAGGTGTATTACAATAGCGTCGCCTAGATACGATGCACATTAAAGTGCGTGTGTCTTATTCATGTTTTATATACATTCAATTGATTAAAAATCGTAGGGATTTTCACATGGCAAAAAGCTTTGTTGCTAAAAATGGGATCAACAGTGCATTAGCGCTGGCTGGTGTTATCAGCTTAAGTGCTTGTACTTTTGTTGGTAATGTCCTTGAGCCAAATAAAATTGATTACAAAAGCGCCAGCAAGGCTGCCACTATTTCTCTGGAAGTTCCTCCTGACTTGACACAGATTCGTCGCGATAATCGATTCTCTGTTCCAAATAGTACACAAGGCAGTGCAACAGCCTCTAGCTACAACTTACAAAAGGGCAATGCTGCTCAATCTACAGCCGCAGTGATCGCGCCTTTGCAAGTTAAATCCATGCGTATCGAACGAGATGGTTCTCAGCGATGGTTGGTCGTTAATCAAACTCCTGAAGTCTTGTGGCCACAGATCAAAGATTTTTGGCAAGATTCCGGCTTCCTCATTAATGTTGAGTCCCAGGACGCAGGTGTGATGGAGACTGATTGGGCAGAAAATCGTGCCAAGATTCCACAAGATATTATCCGTAACACCTTGGGTAAAGTGCTTGACTCGCTGTATTCCACTGGCGAGCGAGACAAGTTCCGTACCCGTCTTGAGCGAACAGCGGATGGCAATGTAGAAATTTATATCAGCCATCGCGGTGCCCAGGAGGTTTTGGTTGGTTCGCAAAAAGATAGTACTGTCTGGACGCCACGTCCAAATGATAGTGGTTTGGAGGCAGAGTTTTTGTCTCGCTTAATGGTACGTTTGGGTGCTGACGGCGAGCGCGCTAAAGTTGCAGTGTCGTCTCCGGTAGAGTCGAAAACTCGTGCAAAATTGATTAAGACGGCTGATGCAACTTACATCGAGACGGATGAAGGTTTTGATCGTTCATGGCGTCGCGTAGGTTTAGCTTTAGACCGTATCGGTTTTACGGTAGAAGATCGTGATCGCTCGCAAGGTCTGTACTATGTTCGTTACATTGACCAAGACATTGATGCAAAAACAAAAGGCGCTAGTGAAGGCTTCTTCTCTAAGTTATTCTCATTCGGCTCTAGTGACGCTGCCAAGAATACAAAAAAATACCGCATTCTTGTGAATGGCAAAGGCGAAATCAGTCAGATCAGTATTTACGGTAACGACGGTAAATTAGAAGCATCTTCCACCGCTGATAAAATATTGAATTTACTGAGTGAACAACTGAAGTAAATCAGATCTAATTAAGAAACGGCATCATATTTTTATGATGCCGTTTTTTTATGTCCGCAATTAGATTAGGACTTACGCAAAACCGTCCTATCTCCGTTGTAGTGCTTAGCCGTACTAAAAGACTGCCCTCGTCGCTACGCTTTGCTGAGACAATTTCGTGTAAGTTCTATAAATAAATGGATGAAATTGCAGGCAAAAAAAACCGACCCGCAGGTCGGTTTTTTCAAGCAATAAAAAAATTACTTGGATGCTGCTGCAGAAGCTGCTGCTGGAGCGGAAGCTGCTGGAGCTGCACCAGATGCTGGAGCTGCATCAGCTGCTGGAGCTGGCATTGGTGCTTCGGCAGGAGCGGAAGCTGCTGCTGGAGCGGAAGCTGCTGGTACTGATGCTGCTGGTGCAACTGGAGCTTCTTCTTTTTTACCGCAAGCTGCCAAAGCAACTGCTAACAGAGAAACGAGCAAGAGTGATTTTTTCATGTTTGTACTTTCAATAAATAGATCAAAAATAAGATCAGAACTTTGCGATGAATAATTACCGGTAATTATCGCTCTATAGGTTAATTCGAGAGCTTAATTCCCCAAAAGGAATGGCGGCCCCTACGAAAGTTTCCTAACCCAGAATTATAATGATTTTTCATGCAATGGAATAGGTTTAGATTCGCTTTTATGCTCAATTTGCTCATTATTTAGGAATAAAAACAATTTTTTATTGGCAATATTCAATTTCTAGCTAAATAGTCGAAAAATTTTCATCAAATTAGCCTTTTTGATTACTTTTGTTACAAAGGCTTTTAGTCATTTTTAGTCGATTATCAACTTAAATTTAGCCAGCCATCTTCGTACCACATGCATAGTGCTTCCATCACATCATCAGAAACTTCGGCCATATCCTTACCATCAAGTTGTCTTTGATTTGCTAGTTTCACCAAGCTCGCTTTATCTTCTTTACCGATGGCAAACGATTCTCCGTTGATGAATACGTGCTTGCCCTTATAAAGCATCTGTGTTTTCAAAGAGAGTGAGACGCCATTTTTTTGTGCACTCTGTGTAAATCGTTTTGGTGTCAATGGTTTGGCTGGTGAAGTAAAAAATACGTTTGATTTTGGCGTTGTTAGATATTCGCCAATAAAAATCGTAATATCGTCTTCAGTAAACTTGATTTTTGCGATTTGCTCTGCAATGTTATCCACCATCGCTGAGCTAAGTTCTGCGGAGCGCAGGCTGGCTTTTAAATCTGGATCGGCATAGCGTCCGGGCAAATCAATTGAGTCGGACATAAACTGTAAAAATGACTCGCCTAGCTCTTGGTAGGAAGGCGCACGGAAACCGATCGAATATGTCATGCATTCACCAATCGCAACGCCATCATGGGCGTATTGTGGTGGCAGGTAGAGCATATCGCCTGGCTCCAGTACAAACTCTTGATCCGGTTTAAAGTTGCGCAATACTTTGAGCGGCATCCCCTCGATTAAACTTAAATCTTTTTGCGCGCCGATCTTCCAGCGACGTTGTCCGTGTGCCTGGAGCAAAAATACATCGTAAGAATCAAAATGGGGACCAACGCCTCCACCGTCTTCTGCATAGCTGATCATCAAGTCGTCTAGCCGCGCATCTGGAATAAAACTGAATTCACGTAGTAAAGCATCTGCATCTTTATGATGTAAATTTACACCTTGAACCAACAAGGTCCAGTCTTTTTTTTCTTTGACGGGCAATTGCTTGAACGGGCCGTTTTGCATTTCCCAGTGTTTACCGAAAAAACTGATCAGGCGTGATTCAACGTCGTCTTGCGCCGCCAGTTCAAATAAAGCGTCTTTGGGAAGCAGCGGGCTGAAGCCAGGAATTGCCTGTCGTATCAGTAAAGGTTTTTTATGCCAGTATTCGGCAAGAAATTGATCGGGCATGATGTTGCCAAGCAAGGGCAATTTGGAAGATAAATTTTTCATGTCCGAATTATAGTCGTGGCTTGTTCAACTAGCCAGACGGGTATAATTCGGCTGCACATTATTTTTAAGGAATATCATGAAGATTGTCAAAGATACAGTTGTTACTGTTAACTATAAACTGTCAGATGCACAAGACAACTTGATCGAAGATGGTCAACAGCCTATGGTGTATTTGCATGGTGGTTACGAAAACACACTGCCAAAAATTGAAGAAGCCCTGGATGGCAAAGACGTTGGTTACAAAACAGTGCTCCAGGTTGAGCCAGATGATGCATTCGGTGAGTATGATGCGACGCTGGTTAAAGTCGAACCACGTGATCGTCTACCGACACCGTTAGAGGTCGGTATGCAGTTTGAAGGCATGCAAGACGGCGATGAAGAAGATGACGCAGTGATTTTTACTGTGACAGATGTCGCTGACGATAAAGTAGTTTTAGACGGTAACCATCCGCTAGCTGGCATGGCTTTACGGTTTACGTTAGAAGTGGCTGATGTACGCGCTGCGACGGAAGAAGAATTGGCGCATGGTCATGTACACGGTGCAAATGGACACCATCACGACGAAGATGAAGATGATTCTGGCGATGAATATCGCAGTCATCCTATTCATTAATCGTTTTTTTGATTTTAAAAAAGCCGCAGAGTGTGAATTCTGTGGCTTTTTAATTTGTATGCTCAAAAATGATTGTCCATTGTGTATAAGCCTTACAAGCCAATTATGCTCTGGGAGCCGGATAAACATTGGACGTTCATTTTTCAAGTTGATAGTTAGTTCAACCCAGATTTTCCATTAAACCGCTACCACCTCGTAGAAACGCAGACGGAATACGGCGTTTATAGGGATAGCACTACCGCGATTTGAGTGGGAGTGCTACAGCGACAATTGCACCTTTGGCGAACCGCCTGGCGTTGTTGCTCCTCCTAGCAAGATGCAGCTTGCGTCGTCGTCGCGTCTAGCCAGTCAGTCAGTCCACCAAAGGTACACTTGTCGCTGTTTCAATGGAAAATCTGGGTTCAAAGGTGCTCTTTTGCTAATTGCTTTAACGCATACAAGGCCTCTAAAGCTTCTCTCGGCGTCATCGCATCGGGGTCTAGCTCGCTGATAGCATCCAGTATTGGTGTGTCAGCTGCTATTTCATTATGTTCATAGGCTGTATCGGCGCTTTTGATGGCTGTATTAACGCTAAACAGATCAAACTGCGGCGTCGCTTGTAGAGAGTGTGCCTCCAGCTCCGCCAGATGCTTTCTGGCGGCGCGTATTACGCCTTGCGGAATGCCTGCTAGCTGCGCTACCTGCAAGCCATAACTTTGTGACGCTGGACCTGCCTGTACCGCGTGCAGGAAGACGATATTCTCTTTATGCTCAATGGCGGACAGGTGGACGTTCTCAGCACTGGGGTGTAGCTCGGGTAACTGCGTCAGTTCAAAATAATGGGTGGCAAATAATGTATAGCTTTTGGATACCAAAATTAAATGGCGTGCAATGGCCCAAGCCAGTGCCAAACCATCAAAGGTCGACGTGCCACGCCCGACCTCATCCATCAAGACAAGTGACTGCTCGGTTGCTCCGTGCAAAATTGCCGCAGATTCAGTCATCTCCACCATGAACGTGGAGCGACCGCCAGCCAGATCATCTGCCGCACCAATACGCGTGAAGATGCGATCAATCGGGCCAATCACGACTGTATTTGCGGGGACATAGCTGCCAACATAGGCCAGCAAAGTAATCAGCGCTACCTGACGCATAAAGGTTGACTTACCACCCATATTAGGACCCGTAATTAACAGCAATTTACGCTCGTCGGATAGCTGGCAATCGTTGGCGATAAAGCGCTCAATCTGATTTTCAACCACCGGATGGCGACCTTGCTCGATTTGCAGCATGGGTTCTGCGACCAGTTGTGGCGCGCACCAGTTATTTTTGCTCGCGTGTTTCGCCAGACTCACCAGCGTATCAAGCTGCGCAACTGCATGTGCGATTGCTTGTAAGGTCGTAATGTATGGTAATAAATCTTGCAGCATTTTTTCGTACAAGACTTTCTCCCGAACCAGAGCACGTTCTTGTGCTGACAGTGCTTTGTCCTCAAAGGCTTTTAGCTCTGGTGTGATATAGCGCTCGGCATTTTTTAAGGTCTGGCGACGGCGATAGTTATCCGGCACTTTGTCTGTCTGGCCATTCGTGACCTCGATATAAAAGCCATGTACCTTGTTGTATTCAACACGTAAGTTGGCAATCCCGGTTCTGGCGCGCTCTGAGGTTTCCAGGTCAATCAAAAACGGACCCGCGTTCTCAGATAAGGCACGCAGTTCATCTAATTCGGCATCAAAGCCAGTCGCAATCACACCGCCATCACGTACCATGGTCGCAGGTTGCAACATCAGGCTACGTTCCAGTAAATCAAGGCACTCCGTTGGCGTTGCCAGATCAACTAAAATCTTAGTGAGTAAGCTGGTTTGATTGTCGGCGATGCACATTGCGACGTAGGATCTTACCGTCGGCAAATGCTGCAAGCCGTCACGCAAACCTGCTAAGTCACGTGGCCGCGCTGATTGCAAAGCGATGCGGGTAGTGATGCGTTCTATGTCTGGTACTGAGGTTAAAGTGGTGGACAGACCTGCCGTAGAATCTGCCTGAATCAGCGCTTTGATCGCATCATGTCTCGATCGTGCAATGGTTTGATCGCGCCGCGCATGATGCAACCAATGACGCAATAATCGCGAGCCCATCGCAGTCCGGCAATGGTCGAGTAAAGAAAACAGAGTAGGGGATTCTTGTCCGCGTAAGGTTTCAGTCAATTCCAAATTGCGGCGGGTTGCTGTATCTAGGCCAATAAATTCGTTCTCGGTTTCTACGGTCAGACTGTTAATGTGCTTAAGGCCACGACCTTGAGTCGCTTCTGCATAGCGTAATAAAGCACCGGATGCGCCCAGTGCCGCACTTAAATTTTCTGCACCAAATCCGGTTAACGAAGTCGTCGATAATTGATCTTGCAGCGATTTTTGACCCTGCTTCAGATCGAAATGCCAGTCAGGTACTTCAGAGAATTTGCCCGGTAAGGTCGCTTGCGATTGGTCTAGCAACAAACTGCCAGCTGACAACAATACCTCGGCTGGGGAGATACGTTCTAACTCTTGCTGCAAGCGGTTGAGAAGTGCTTTTTCATCTGTGCTGAATTCCATTAATTTCAGCACGCCGCTGGCGAGTGATAACCATGCCAGACCGACAGTGACGGTTTTACGTTGTTGCAGCAAACATAGTGCTAACAAAGGGCGCTCAGATTTCTCAGGCAATAGATCCGTATCCGTCAACGTACCCGGTGTGATGACGCGCATGACCTTGCGTTCTACCGGACCTTTACTCGTCGCTGGGTCGCCAATCTGTTCACAGATTGCAGCGGATTCACCCAGTTTCACTAATTTTGCGAGATACGGTTCTAGTGAGTGAAAAGGCACACCCGCCATCTTGATCGGCGCGCCATTGGAGGTGCCACGCTGGGTTAAGGTGATACCCAATAAGCGGGTTACTTTTTCTGCGTCTTCAAAAAATAATTCATAAAAATCACCCATGCGATAAAACACCAACGTGTCTGGATGATCTGCTTTGATGCGCAAATATTGCTGCATCATTGGAGTATGTTTTTCTGAATTTGTGATCGCAGAAGTAGTGGTCATTGATGGTGTTCGCTAGTTGAAAGGAAGGGCAATAAAAAATGCGCTTGGTAGCAAGCGCATTGTAGTCCTTTAGAAAAGGAATTTGATCACTTCATACAATTATCCGTTGCCGCCGCCGTTACTATTCCCGCGTCCGCCAGAGCGACGTGGTGTCGATTGATTGACGACAGGTCGTGATGGATGACGTGCATCGCCGCTGCGTTGCGCTGGTTTGCCTTGGGCTGCGCCAGTGCTGCTTTTACTGGCGCTACTGCGTGGTGCGGAAGATGTGGATGGTGCGCGCTGGCGATTTCCGCCGCCGCCATTACCACCACCATTGCCGCCGCGTGATTGACCTTGACCTCCGCCACCACTGCGCAATTGTATTGGTTGCGCTTTGGCATGAGGATCGGGAATAAAACCGTCGATGATTTCTTGTGGTAATTGGCGTTTGATCAGTTTTTCAATATCTGCCAAGAGTTTGAATTCATCCACGCATACCAGTGATACGGCTTCGCCAGTTGCGCCGGCACGGCCGGTGCGGCCGATACGATGAACATAATCTTCTGGCACATTTGGTAAATCGTAATTCACAACGTGCGGCAGCTGGTCGATATCAATACCGCGCGCGGCGATATCGGTGGCGACTAAAACGGTCAAGCTACCGTCCTTAAATTCTGCCAACGCTTTGGTGCGGGCTGATTGGCTCTTGTTGCCATGAATGGCCATCGCGTTGATGCCATCTTTGCCGAGCTGCTCTACCAGTTTGTTTGCGCCGTGCTTAGTACGGGTGAACACCAAGACCTGATTCCAGCTATGTGTTTTGATCAGGTGTGCAAGCATAGGGTGCTTTTTATCGCGGTCAACCGGATGAACCTTTTGCGCGATGACTTCCACCGTGGAATTGCGACGTGCGACTTCGATCATGGCCGGGTTATTCAGCAAGCGATCTGCTAGAGTTTTGATCTCGTCTGAGAAGGTCGCAGAGAACAACAAGTTCTGACGCTTTGCAGGCAAAATCGCCAGCACCTTTTTGATATCGTGAATAAAGCCCATGTCGAGCATACGGTCGGCTTCATCCAATACCAAAATTTCTACCTGGCGCAAATCGATCGTACCTTGCTGGTGGTGATCGAGTAGGCGACCTGGTGTCGCTACCAGAATATCGACACCATTTTTCAGCAATTTAATTTGTGGATTGATGCCCACGCCGCCAAAAATAACGCCGGAGTTCAGGTTGGTATATTTACCGTAGATGCGGACACTTTCTTCAACTTGCGCTGCCAGTTCACGGGTCGGGGTCAGCACCAGAGTGCGGATCGGGCGACGATCTAATTTATTTTTTGGTGTGACGGCCGAAGTGGACAGACGCTGCAAAATAGGTAGCGTAAAACCAGCGGTCTTACCCGTGCCAGTTTGCGCACCGGCCAATAAATCACCACCGCTGATCACGGCGGGTATGGCTTGCTTTTGGATTGGGGTAGGGGTGGTGTAGCCTTGTTCGCTGACGGCACGAACGATGTTCTCGGACAAACCGAGTTCTGAGAATGACATAATTTATTTCTATCTAACTTCGACTTAATTTTACTGAATGGACATAGGCAAATGATTGCTGCAATATTCTTGCTTGTGATTTACCTATGCTTACATACTCGGCTAGAGTATTTTTTATTGTCCATACGTTCTCTGGACAATAAGGGGTATTTATGACAATACTCCCCTTTTTTTTCTGTCTTTATTGAAAGAGCTATTTACTTATTTTACTGAAAACGGTTGGAAAGCGCCGACCATCTGGCCGAATACTTTTGGTGTGCCTGCAAGTACGTCGCCTTTGTGCAAATAATCGCTGTCGCCAGAGAAGGTGCCGACGATTCCGCCAGCTTCTGTGACTAACAAGGAGCCGGCAGCGATATCCCACGGTGCCAGACCTTTTTCAAAAAAGCCGTCCAAACGACCGGATGCAACATAGGCTAAATCCAAGGCCGCAGCACCAGCTCTTCTCAAGCCCTGGCATTTGGTCGTTATGATTTTGAACATTTCGACATACTCGTCCAGATTGGAAAAGTCGCGGGAAGGGAAGCCCGTGCCGATCAGCGCATCCGCGATTTTGTCGCAGCGGGTAACGCGGATACGTTTGTCGTTCAGAAAGGCACCCGCGCCTTTGCTGGCAGTGAACATTTCGTTGCGGACAGGGTCATACACAACCGCTTGCGTAATTACGCCGCGTTGTTGCAGAGCGATTGAGACGCAATATTGAGGAAAACCGTGGATGAAGTTGGTGGTGCCGTCGAGCGGATCGATGATCCAGACGTTGTCATTCTCGTCGTGTAAATTGGCGGAAGCCCCGGACTCTTCTGCCAGAATCGCATGATCTGGATAGGCAGTGGTCAGCACCTCAATGATGGCAGCTTCAGCAGCACGATCTACTTCGGTCACAAAATCGTTATATTGTTTTTCCGAGACCTGTACGCGATCTAGGTCGAAGGAAGCGCGGCTGATAATAGTCGCGCCACGGCGAGCGGCTTTAATTGCCGTATTGAGCATTGGGTGCATAAGGGTTTCCGTTAAAATGGCGGCATTGTCGATGCATACATCAGTAATGAAGTTTGCAAGTAAGATGTCACACAAAAATGAATTAAAGAGCGTCGCGTGTAACCATAAAACATATCACTGCGGCAAATAAACCGCATAGATTAACGCGTAATAACGCTATTTTAAATGAACTTGCCCCAAACTAACACATCTCTTTTCAAACGCCTGCGCTTTGTCCTGGTAGAAACTAGCCATCCTGGCAATATAGGCGCAGTGGCTCGTGCAATAAAAACCATGGGCTTTGCTGAGCTTGTCCTGGTCAATCCACGCTTTCCTGATGCATTAAGCAATCCTGACGCCATCGCGTTTGCCAGCGGGGCACAAGATGTTCTGGATTCTGCTCAAATCGTGGATTCGATCGATGCTGCTTTGTCGGGCTGCCAATTTGTCGCTGCTGTCAGCGCCAGACTACGAGAATTTTCTCCTCCGATCTGCACGCCGCGCGAGGTCGCACAGCGTTTAACGCAGAGCGCTGAATTATCAGGACCTGTGGCCTTGGTGTTTGGTAATGAGCGTTTCGGCTTGCCTAACGAGATCGTGGTTAAGTGCAATGCCTTGATCAATATCCCTGCTAATCCTGATTATTCCTCACTGAACCTGGCGCAAGCCGTGCAATTGCTTGCCTATGAGTGCCGGATTGCCGAAATAGGCGACAAGATGCCAGTAACGGATATTGGTTTTCAAGGTGCGATGGCGTCCGCTGATGATATTGAGGGTATGTACGTGCATTTAGAGAAAGCTTTGATTGCAATTAATTTCCTTGATCCCGCCCACCCTAAAAAATTGATGCCAAGACTTAAACGCTTATTTTCTCGTGCTCAACTAGAGGCGGAAGAAGTGAATATACTTAGAGGTATTGCGAAAAAAATATTGGAATCAAAAGTAGGCTGAAATCAAATTACGTGAATTGCTAGCGCACTAAATTTTTAAGATTGAATTGAAGTTTCTGATTAGTAATTAATTAAATTACTTTTGTTGCTTAAATTGATAAATAAGTTGAAATTGAAACGCTTTATCTTATTTTCTTCGGCTATTTGCTTCTGTGTTTGTTATAAAGCAAGTAAGATTGTGACTATATAAATCCATAGCTTGATTAGTTTTCGCTGTATTTTTAGTTCGATGACGACCGAGGTATTATTATTTTTCTTCAAGCCAACCGATTTTTGTTATTTCTATTTTTGCTTGCCGCATTACTCATTGGTGCGGCGGCTCCTGTTCACGCTCTTGGTTTGGGTGAATTACGTGTCCAGTCTGGCTTAGGGCAGCCACTCAAAGCCAATGTTGGTTTGCTTGGCTTAGACAGCAATAATGTCAGCCAATCTTGTATCACTGCCAAAGTAGAATCCTCTGATGGTGGGTTTTTAGCGATGGGGAACATTTCACTGAACCAGGTCGGTAATCCTAAATCAGTGCAAATTTTTACTCGCCAAAGTCTGGCAGAGCCCGCTGTAAAAATTACGATTGATATTGCTTGCGAAGCGCAACTCCATCGTGAATATATGGTGCTGCTTGATCCCCCGCAATTCAATGCGACAGAACGCAACAGTCCTATAACACTGCCCTCAGTTCAAGCTTTTCCTGACACCAAAGATTCAGCTCCAGATCAATCCATAGTAAGAAAAAAACCAAAAGTGAAGGCAGACTCTTCGGTTAAGAGTGAAGCTGCTTTCAGCAAAGGATCGCTGCACTCAACAAGTACATTGTCGACAAAGGCTGTCAAAACACCACCTAAAGAACATAAAGACGTTTTAAAGCTGTCCGATGACTCTATCGTTTTGCCGCAGCAGGGTTTGCATTTAAGCGATAGCTTGTCCTCAGCACCGTTAGAGCAACAAAGTGCTAGCAATATGGCTGAGCTAAAGGCTGCTCAGGCTCATTTTGCGGCTTTAATGCGCGGAGATAATACGGATGTTGAGTCTGAGGCGCAGTTAAAAAGCAGACAGCAAAAAATACAAGCCTTGCAGATGGAAGCGACCCAGCTAAAAAAGCAAAGCCAGATAGACAAAGCAGCGCTGGATGATATGAAAGACAGCAGCTTTTCTCGTAATTGGATGATCGGTCTCTCAGCATTTATTCTTGCTGGCGTACTAATCATCGCGATGTTGATCATTTATATTAATCGTTTGCATAAACGTGCTGAATTTTCCTGGTGGGAGCAGAACGCACAAAAAAATGCTGAGCCGAAAAAGAACATAGAAGAAATTGTGAATAGTGTGCAGGCGTCTTATGACTCAAACGATGCGGGCACTTTCCAAACCTATGAAATGAATCCGCAAAATTCACATCTTAATAAATTTGAGAAAGCCTCAAGTGATAGTGATGCGGTTTGGGCCGGAACAGATCAGAGTGTTAAAAGCAATACCGCCAGAACACCGACACTGGAAGAAAGCAACAGCAGCACATTTAATTTTTTCTCCACCCGAGGTAGTTCTGTCAAAGTAGAAGAGATTTCAGATGTGACTCAGGAGGCTGAATTCTGGATTTCTGTCAACGATCCGCAGCGAGCGATTGAAATACTAGAACCACAAGCTGACATATTGCAGCCAGACTCTCCGGTACCTTGGTTATATCTGCTAGATCTATATCGCTCAACCAATAACAGAGAAAAATACGATGTTATGCGCAGTCGTTTTATTCTTCATTTTAATGCCAATATTCCAGATTTTGAAACTGACCCTGTGGCGAGCGAGAATCGGCAGCTTGAAGACTTCGTTCATTTGACTGAGCGCATTTGTTCTATGTGGGGCAATAATGATATCTTGCCGTTCCTGCAAAGTTTGTTAGTCGATGACAGAGACGGTAAACGCATGGGATTTGAACTGCCTGTGTATCGCGATATTTTATTGTTAATTGCCATAGCCAATGAACTTGAACGTACTAAGACAATAGGCAGCGTAATGGGTAGCGGTTGGACTGGTGCACATGATGTAAGTACCTTGGATAAGCCTGTTGCGGATTCATTTGGCAGGCCAGATTCAAATTCCATTGACTTTGAATCCATCGATTTTAAAAAGAAAACTTAATTTAGATTACTAAAAATTACATTCAAAATTAATAAAAATTTAACTATAGACAGGTGACAAATGATTAAATTATGTGGATTTGCAGTTAGTAACTATTACAACAAAGTCAAATTAGCCCTCCTCGAAAAACAGATTCCTTTTGAAGAAGTCTTAGTCTGGACTGATCGTTCTCCAGAACTCTTAGCCCATTCTCCATTGGGCAAAGTACCTTTTATTCAGACTGAGCAGGGCTCATTGTGCGAATCTCAAAATATTTTGGATTATCTGGAAGTCACTTATCCTGAGCATCCATTAATTCCAAAAGATGTTTTTGCTGCGGCAAAAGTAAAAGAGTTAATTACTTTTTTAGAGTTGCATCTGGAGCTAGTTGCTCGCGAGTTATATGGAGAGGCGTTTTTTGGCGGTAAGGTGTCCGATGAGGTTAAGCTCAGAGTTGAGAAGCAATTGACGCGTAATATCAATGCTTTAACGCCTATGCTTAAGTTTGCTCCGTTTGTCGCCGGAGATGAATTTACGATAGCTGATTGTGCTGCAGCAGTACATTTTCCTTTAGTATCAATGGCGACTAAAGCGATTTACGGACGTGATTTTTTAGCTGATTTGCCAGTGCGCGATTACGTCAAAATGATTTCTGAACGTCCTCATATGCAAACAATCAATGCAGACAGAAAAGCTAATCAAGTGCTGATGGCTGGGATTAAGAAATAAAAGCTTAAAATAATTTTTATAACCATTCCCACGACAACATGCCAGAAGGGCCACACAGCGATCCGCACAGACATAATATTTTGCAGCACCGTCACGCTCATGTCCCGGATTTGCATCATGGTCATATTCACTAACAAGACTTAACAAGATAGGTGAAGTTAAAGTAAGACAACAGATATAGCAGCCCATTTTGGAGTATTGGCTGTAATCTTAAACGATCCATAAAATTGGTTTATAATCCGCAAATGTTAAAAAAGTTCATCATCCTGCTCATCGTTGCTTTCACACTCCAGCTCAGCTGGTCGGTGGCAAGTGACTATTGCATGCATGAGACTGGCAAATCATCACAGCATTTTGGACATCATCCGCATCAACATCATGCCGATGAACAAGCAGGTAATCCGGCTGAAAAACAAGCAGATCAGCCAAGCAATTCTGCTGAAAAGAAATCTGACTCAAAAATAGCATTCCACCCGGATTGCGCATCGTGTGCACATAGCCCGGTTGCTGCGTATTCATTGCAAAACGAACTGGTCAAGCCGTCACCGATTGCTTTTCAAGTTAATACTTCAAAGACGGAGCCAACGGCTCCTTATCTGGGCAAGCCTCTGCGCCCCAAATGGATGATCGCTGCCTAGTTCCAGCGCATCGTTAGTCCCCCATTTTGTTTTACTGATTTACACGCTAAATATAGTTTGACTATGGCGTCGTAGACGCGACTTCGCTGGATTTTCCCTGCTCGATTGTCGGAATTTTTTCCGAGACGTTGTCGAGCTGTTTTCGGTTTTATCGAATACGCAGGATCATCCTATGTCACCATTTTTTAAAATATTTTCACCCCTGGCCTTGTCTGCCGGGATTTTGTGTCCGGCTACATCTTCCATCGCTTCAACCCAGGCATTCTCAGCAGAGCCGTCTGCGCCATTACACACTTTATCGGTCACTTCCGCAGTTACCTCGCCAGCTACCTCATCAACCTCATCACTCACCTTACCAGTGGCACTTGATCGCGCTCTTAAAGCCAATCCGGAGATCGCCGCTGCAATGCGTGAGGTGCAAGCGCAACAGGGCGTCAGGCGTCAGGCGGGTATGTTGCCCAACCCTGAGCTGGCCGCGACTGTAGAAGATACGCAAAAAGCGACCAGAACCACCACCGTCCAACTGAATCAATTAATAGAACTGGGCGGCAAACGCTCTGCGCGGATGACTGCAGCAGAGCGTCAATATGATATTGCTGTGATTGAACTGGCGATGAAACGTGCGGAGATTCACGCCGCAGTAGTCTCGTATTTTTATGAGGTATTGATCGCACAAGAGCGACAACGTCTGGCGCGTAGCTCTACCGAACTGGCACAAACGGTAACGCAAGCAGCCTCTAAGCGGGTGTTAACCGGAAAAATCTCACCGCTGGAAGAGACTAAAGCGCGCGTTGCTGAGTCGGCTATTCGTATTGAACTTGCGCAAGCCAATAGCGACCTTATCACCGCACGCCAGCAACTTGCTGCCGTGATGGGGAGTCATTTGTCCATAGTTGAGACGGTAGCCGCTCAGTCGTCCAGCGCAACAAGTCACCTAACTCGGCCTAACTTAATGAGTCAGCTGAATTTGCCAAACGTTCCAAGCCTGCCGGAGATCATGGCAAGTATGCAGCGCTCCCCCATTTTGCTGCGAGCAAGGACAGAAGTGGATCGACGTCTTGCCTTGTCGCAGGTAGAACGCAGCCGTCGGGTACCGGATATTACCCTTAGCGCCGGTGCTAAACGTGATGAGCAATTAGGGCGTAACCAGGCGATCTTTGGTGTCTCAATACCGCTTCCCTTATTCGATCGTAACCAGGGCAATCTGCAAGAAGCCTTAAGCAGAACCGATAAAGCGCGTGATGAGTTAAGCGCGACAGAACTGCGTCTGGGCAGCGAACTGATGCAAGCTCATCAGCGCCTGAGTGTGGCGCGCGAGGAGACCACATTGATGCAAAAAGACCTGTTGCCGGGAGCGCAAACAGCGTACGACGCATCGCTTAAAGGCTTTGAATTTGGCAAGTTCAGCTTTCTGGATGTACTCGATGCACAACGTACTTTGCTGCAAGCACAATCCCAGTATTTGCGTACTTTATCCGACACCCACCGCGCCGCTGCTGAGATGGTACGTCTTACCGGTGACGCTACTTTGATTGCTGTGCTGATCTCGGATCAGGCAGCATCCATATCCCCATTTTAGGAGCTGAAGATGGACTTAAATACCGACAACAAGATGAATAAAAATAATCAAAAAAATAGACATCAGCGCCTCGCCATTGCCGTGGTGCTGGTAATCGCCGCTGTGTTGGCTGGTCTGATTTTGATGGGTAAGGGAAGTCGTACCGGAGCGGACGAGCATAGCGAAGAACATGGTAACGAAGCACATGCTGACGTCGCTGAAAATGCTAAGGGAAATCAGGCAAATCTGGTAACAAGTACGACCGCTTCTTCTGCACAAAAAACATCGCCAAGTGAGTTTTTAAAAGGGCCACACGGCGGTAAATTATTTGCCAAAGACGGCTTTGGTCTGGAGCTCACTATTTTCGAGACTGGGGTGGAGCCGGAATTCAGACTGTACACCTATAAAGATGGCAAAGCTCTGGTACCTGATGCACAAGCAGCAAGCAAACTCAACATCGTTTTAGAGCGCTTAGGGCGCGCGCCGCAAACCTTTACATTTGTGCCGGAGAAGGACTATTTCAAAGGGAGTGCCACCGTAGATGAACCGCATTCTTTCAAGGTCACCATCGCAGCTCAATACAATAATCAGTCCTATCAATTTGCTTATGAACAGGTGGAGGCACGTATCAGTATGAGCGAATCCCAATTACAGCAAAATGGAGTAGTGCTGGCCACTGCCGGACCTGCGAAGATACAAAGTGCGCTGACCTTGGCTGGTGAAATTCGTTTCAATCAGGATCGCATGATCCAAGTCGTGCCACGTCTGACCGGTATTGTCGAAACGGTGTCGGCTAATGCCGGTGACAAAGTACAAAAAGGGCAGGTATTAGCCGTCATATCTAGTCAGGCGCTGGTAGATCAGCGCAGCGATATGCTGGCCGCGCAAAAACGCCTGGGATTAGCCCGCACTAATTTTGAACGTGAAAAAAAATTATGGGAAGAAAAAATCTCCGCAGAACAGGATTACTTGCAAGCCCGTAATGCCATGCAAGAGGCAGAAATTATTCTGCAAAGTGCACAGCAAAAGTTGGTATCGCTCGGTGCCACTGCGAGTGCTGGCGGCAACCTGACAAGGTATGAAATACGTTCTCCGATTGCCGGTACCGTGACCGAAAAAAATATCGTTCCGGGACAATCACTCAAAGATGACACGCCGATTTTTATCGTTGCGGATTTAAGCACTGTCTGGGTAGAAATGACCGTGCCTGCCAAAGATATTAATCTCATCAAATCAGGACAAAAAGCCAAAGTCACTGCCACTGCATTTGTCGCGGAAGCTAACGGTAACTTGTCCTATATTGGATCGTTAGTCAGTGAACAATCGCGTACGGCAATTGCGCGCGTCGTACTGCCTAACACCAAGGGATTATGGCGCCCTGGCTTACAAGTCAGTATCAACCTGGTGTCCGATGAGGTAGAAGTGCCCGTCGCAGTTGCCGTTGACGGGATACAGAGCCTAAAGGAAACAAGCACCGTATTCGGCCGATATGGCAATGATTTTGAAGCGCGCCCGGTTACCTTGGGACGTAGCGATGGCAAATTTGTAGAAGTACTTAAAGGCTTCAACGCGGGTGAACGCTATGCAGCAAAAAATAGCTTTCTGATTAAAGCCGATATTGGCAAATCCGGCGCAAGCCACGATCATTAAGGAGAACAATATGTTTGAAAAAATCATACAGTTTTCCATCGCCCAACGGTGGGTGATTCTGATGCTGACATTAACGATGGCGCTATTGGGATTCTATAATTACCAAAAACTGCCCATCGATGCGGTACCCGACATTACTAATGTACAGGTGCAAATCAATACTTCTGCACCCGGATATTCACCATTAGAGGCAGAGCAGCGTATTACGTTTCCGATAGAAACTGCAATGGCGGGTTTGCCACGTCTGGAGCAGACAAGATCTTTATCACGTTACGGCTTGTCGCAAGTGACAGTGATCTTCAAAGATGGTACTGATATTTACTTTGCGCGCCAGCTCGTCAATGAGCGGATACAGGAGGCCAAGGCCAGGTTACCGGTCGATGCAGAACCTGGCATGGGGCCAATTTCAAGCGGCTTGGGAGAGATTTACATGTGGACGGTTGAGGCCAAAGAAGGTGCTTTAAAAGCCGATGGCACGCCCTATACCTCCACTGATCTGCGCGAAATTCAAGACTGGATTGTCAAACCGCAATTGCGTAATGTCCCCGGGGTGACGGAGATTAACTCGATTGGTGGTTTTACCAAAGAATTTCAGGTGGCGCCGAGTCCTGATAAGTTGCGGTCTTACGGTCTCACTTTACAAGATGTGGTTACCGCACTAGAGCGCAACAATACCAACGTCGGCGCAGGTTATATTGAAAAGCGGGGTGAGCAATATCTGATCCGCGCACCTGGTCAGGTGGATTCCATCAGCGATATCAATAATATGATCGTCGGCAGCCAACAGTCGGGTGTAGTACGCATTAAAGATATTGCCGAAGTCGGTATCGGGCAAGAGCTGCGTACTGGTGCCGCGACCGAAAACGGGCAAGAGGTTGTGCTCGGAACGGTATTCATGCTGCTTGGTGAAAACAGCCGTACTGTGGCTCGCGCTGTAGATCAAAAATTGGATCAAATTAATCTCAGTTTGCCCAAAGGCGTGATCGCTAAAACGGTGTATGACCGCACTACACTGGTGGATAAAGCGATCAGCACCGTGAAGAAAAATTTACTGGAAGGTGCATTATTGCTCATCACAATTTTATTTCTGTTTTTAGGAAATATTCGCGCCGCGCTAATCACCGCATTGGTGATCCCTTTGGCGATGTTGTTCACTTTTACCGGTATGGTGGGCAATAAGGTCAGCGCCAATCTGATGAGTTTGGGCGCGCTGGATTTTGGCATCATCATTGACGGCGCAGTCGTGATCGTAGAAAACTGTGTGCGGCGTCTGGCGCATGCGCAAACCAGCTTAGGACGCTTATTAACCCGCAAAGAGCGTTATCAGGAAGTCTTTGCTGCTGCGCAAGAAGCACGCAGACCATTGCTGTTTGGTCAGCTCATCATCATGGTCGTGTATTTGCCGATTTTTGCGCTCACAGGTGTTGAGGGCAAGATGTTCCATCCGATGGCGTTTACTGTGGTGATTGCTTTGCTGGGTGCGATGATTTTATCGATTACTTTTATCCCAGCAGCGGTCGCTTTACTGATCGGTGACAAAGTCAGCGAAAAGGAAAATAAGCTGATGGTCTGGGCAAAGCAGGCATATCAACCGATGCTGGCTTTTACGATGATGAATAAAGCATTAGTCCTGACTATTGCTGGCGTGATTGTCGTTTTAAGCGGGCTATTGGTGAGTCGCATGGGGAGCGAGTTTGTACCGAGTCTGAACGAAGGCGATATTGCATTGCATGCCTTAAGAATACCCGGCACCAGCTTATCTCAGGCGATTCTGATGCAAGCCGAGCTGGAGAAGACGATTAAGAAATTCCCTGAAGTCGATAAGGTATTTGCCAAAATCGGCACGGCAGAAATCGCAACCGATCCCATGCCACCGAGCGTGGCGGATACCTTTATTATTTTAAAGCCGACATCCGCTTGGCCAGATCCCAAACGCAGCAAAGCAGACCTGATCAAAGCGATGCAAGCGGCAGTGTCGCAAGTGCCGGGTAATAATTACGAGTTCACGCAGCCTATCCAGATGCGGTTTAATGAGTTGCTATCTGGTGTGCGCAGTGACGTGGCTGTCAAAGTCTTTGGCGACGATATGGAGGTTATGAACAGTACAGCCGATAAGATATCTGCGGTGCTGGAAAAAATTCCTGGCGCCGCCGACGTTAAGGTGGAGCAAACCACCGGTTTGCCAATGCTAACGATACAGATTGATCGCGAAAAAGCGGCCAGAATGGGATTGAACGTGGCAGATGTGCAAGAGGTAATTGCCACTGCCGTCGGCGGCAAAGAGGCGGGCACGATGTTTCAGGGAGACCGGCGTTTTGATATCGTGGTTCGTTTGCCAGAGGCACTCCGTAGTGATATCGAGGCACTAAAGCGTTTGCCTGTTCGACTGCCAGCGGCATCCTCTGCTTCGTCATCAATTTTGTCATCAACTTCGTCATTTCGTTCAGATGCTGCAATGCATGCGTCCTTTGTCCAGTTAGCCGATGTGGCAAGTTTTAATTTTGCTCCAGGACCGAATCAGATCAGCCGGGAAAATGGAAAGCGCAGTGTCGTCGTCACGGCGAATGTCAGAGACAGAGATATCGGCTCTTTCATCAATGAGGCACAACAGCAGTTAGCCGAAAAAGTCGCCATTCCAACTGGCTACTGGACTACTTGGGGTGGCACTTTTGAGCAGCTGGAATCAGCGGCTAAGCGATTAAAAATTGTGGTGCCTGTCGCTTTATTCTTAGTATTACTATTGCTGTTTGCGATGTTCAATAATCTGAAAGATGGTTTGCTGGTATTTACTGGTGTGCCGTTTGCGTTGACTGGCGGTATCGTTGCACTTTGGTTGCGCGATATTCCTTTATCAATTTCGGCGGGAGTTGGTTTTATCGCACTGTCTGGTGTGGCGGTACTCAACGGCTTGGTGATGATTGCTTTTATCCGAAGTTTGCGCGAGGAGGGGATGCGGCTGGATGCAGCGATTCAGCTCGGAGCTTTGACCCGCTTGCGACCAGTATTGATGACGGCGTTGGTTGCCTCGCTGGGCTTTATTCCGATGGCGATTGCGACCGGTACGGGAGCAGAAGTGCAACGACCATTGGCAACGGTCGTGATCGGCGGAATCTTGTCGTCTACTTTGCTGACTTTGCTGGTATTGCCCTTGCTGTACCGGATGGTGCATCGCCGTGAGGCGGAGGAAGATTCGGTTACTGTTGCTATCAATTCAGTTGGCAACTAGGTTGTAAACTAAGTTAGCAACTTAGTTAGCGACTTAGTCAGGCTGGAAGGTGGGCCAGAATCGCCTCACTCACGAGGCGATTTGATGGCATCAGCGTGTGCATGATGGGTAGTAAGATTTCTTTTTCTGCCCATGGTGCATACGCCTCTGATATAGACACCACGCCGTCATTGTCTTCATCGCCGAAAGGGCTGTATTTGCCCTTAATTCCTTTGGTGCCGATGATCGTAATCGTCGGTGTTTTGACAGGTGCAATCGCTGCCATGCGCTCAGCACTTGATAACAATTGTCCGCAATCTCCTGTCGCCACTCTGAATGGCAACAGATGTTGCACCCGTCCCGCCACTCTGGAGGTCGTAATGGGCGAGCCGAGTAAAAACAATTGCCGGGGCTGACGGCAATCTTCCGGCAATACATTGATCGCACCGCGCAACAACACACCGCCGAGCGAATGCCCAATCAAAACATAATCGCCCTTGGCCGCAACTGCCGTGATCGTTTTAACGAGCCTGTCCCGGATTCCCGCAAAGCTTTCCAGCGCCACAAAATAATTAAAACTGCTGGTCGTCAGACCATGCGCCCGCAAACGTTGCAGCATCGGTGTAGCCGACAGCGATGAGCGCCCCATCCCATGTACAAACAAGGCTTGCAGTGGCTGAGTACCGATTTGAGAATGTTCTTGAGTAGATTTGTCAGCCATTGATTGCTGTAAATTTAAAAATAAGGGGAGTATATGAAAAAATATACGGCGGATTCAAGTACGAAGAGCAACATTGAATAAAAAGTCAAAGGGTCAGATGCGATAGCATTCTGCCTTTTGACCAGCCAGTCGAAAGTTGCCG